>JAUIJQ010000487.1 GCA_030431165.1 Rhodothermia bacterium
GTCAGTTGCCGTCTGTCCCGACGGACTGATCGTTCCGGTAAATGGCGCCGTGTGCGCTTCGTCCATATAGAATCGCGGCACCGCGACGTCATGCCATGCAAGCGCTGACTCGTCGTCGGCCTGCTGCGGATATCCGTCCACGACCTGAATCGATTCAGGGGCATCCGAACCGAGGATGATGTTCCGATGGTCGGGCATCACATACGAGATGTCGCCACTGGAAAAATCGATCTCGGTCGGGGTTGTCTGGTTCCATACACCGGTTGTCAGAATGACTAATCCGGTAACCGTACAGATGACAATGGTGTCGATGAACGGCTCAAGCAGCGCGACGACGCCTTCCGATACCGGCTCGTCCGTTTTGGCTGCAGCGTGCGCGATCGGCGCAGAGCCCTGCCCCGCCTCGTTACTGAAGAGGCCGCGCCTGACCCCCCACATGAGCGTCAGCACAAACGCGCCGGCGCCCGTCCCGGCCACACCAGATGTCGGATTAAATGCCTCCTGGAAGATGAGCGCAAACGATGGCCCAATCTCGCCGATGTTACCAATCAGAATCAGAAATGCGCCAACGACATAGATCAGCGCCATGGCGGGCGCGAGTATCCCGGTCACGCGACCAATCCTGGAAATGCCGCCAAGGATTACCATCCCAACAATACCGGCGGTAATCAGCCCGGTGACCCAATGCGCGACGCCGAAGTTGGAAGCGATCTCGTCAGCGATTGTGTTCGCCTGAACAGCGTTACCTGTCATAAACGCCGTAATCATGAGCGCCGCGGCGAAGAACATCGCGAGCGGTTTTGCAAAGCCCTTCAGCTTGTCGCCAAGCCCTCGTTCGATGTAGTACATCGGCCCGCCCGAGACGGTACCCTGCCAGGACGACCCCGTGCTGGTCTCCATTACCCGATAATGCTGGGCCAGCGTGACTTCGGAGAACTTGACGGCCATGCCCAGGAGGGCGGTCATCCACATCCAGAAAAGTGCGCCGGGGCCACCCCAGTGGATGGCGATCGCAACGCCGGCGATGTTTCCGATTCCGACCGTTGCCGACAGCGCGGTTGTGAGCGCCTGGAAATGTGAGACGTCGCCCGGCTCGTTGGGGTCGTCGTAACGACCGGTCGCAACAGCAAAGCCGTGACCAAGTCGGCGGACCTGGATCAGCCCCAGTCGGAACGTCAGGTAGATACCTGTTCCCAGCAGACCAATGACGAGAAATGGAATCTGCTCGCCGCCAACGGGGATACCGGTCTCCCAGACTAGTGCTTCAAGCCACGAAATAATGCCTTCGATGATCTCCATGCATCCGGGAGTTTCGTTAGACGCGTCGTTAAGACGTCCTGATCAAGACGCCGCCTTGGGGATGGGCTTGGCTACAGAGGGCACCCGCCCATAGCCGGAGAAGATATGATGAAGGGTTTCGGGCCGCAAATACGACCTTACAGGGTGCTCGGATCTACCTCGACGAGCTGTCCCTTCATAAATGCGAGCGTACGAGCCGGGTAGCTGCGAACGAGCCGGTAATCGTGCGTACAGACCAGCAAGGTCATGCCCTGCCGGTGTAAGCTGATAAGAAGCTTGAGCGTCTCATCAGCTACGTTGGGGTCGAGGTTACCGGTCGGCTCATCCGCCAGAAGAATCCAGGGATCGTTTGCGATTGCACGTGCAATAACAACGCGCTGCTGCTCACCGCCGGATAACTCGTGCGGGTACCGCGTACGCTTGTGACTGAGCCCGACGCGCGACAGCACTTGCATGACACGGTTCTTCACGACCATCCCGCTCTTGCCCGTTGCATACATGGCAAACGCAACGTTTTCAAAAATGCTGCGGTCAGGCAGGAGCTGAAAGTCCTGAAAAACAACGCCGAGCGAACGACGCAGGTACGGAATATCCTTCGGCTGAATAGTGTCGCTTTGATACTTGCCCACAACGGCCCGGCCGGCTGTTGGCATGAGATCCATGTACATCAACCGGAGCAGACTTGTCTTGCCACTACCCGACGGACCAATCAGGTAGACCATCTCCCCTTTCTCTATACGAGTAGATAGATTCTGGAAGACCTCCTTACGCTGACCGTTTGGCAGCGGGTAAGAAACCGTAACGTTCTGCAGCTCAATCACGGGTGGGATTCCCTTCTGGTGGGCGGGACGCGCGTGCAGTCCCCAAGTATACTACATCGGCAATTGCGGCGCGTCCTGAACCGCTACGACACCTTCCGCGCAACCCACTGGATGCGTTCGGATGCCCCCGACACCGGCTTGGTGGTAAACCCGTCGTACGACGCAACGACGTCGAGTCCGGCATGCCTCAACAACGGTTCAACTTCGTCAGCGCGGTACGCACGCTGCCTGTGCGGTTCCTGGTACACCGTACCCATGTGCTCGATCTGGAATACCGTGGTGTGAATCCGCGAATCCGGGTCGTAGCTGGACGACCTGATGTACCCAAACCGATCGTCTCCGCCCTGATCTTCGAACTCGTGGCTGTTGTTCTCGGAGTTCGCCGGTGTGCTTTGATCGACGAGGAAAAGGCCGCCGTCAACGAGCACATCCGAAACCCGTGCAAACAGTTGAACGAGGTCGGATTCCTCAAGGGCGTAATTCAGCCCGTCGTACAGTAGCAGCACCGCGTGGACAGGTTGCTCGATGGAGAAATCCCGGTAGTCTGCTTCGATCCACGAGCAGTTGTGCCCAAGGGCTTCAGCTTTCCTGCGCGCCTGCCTGAGCATCGGCTCCGCCAGATCCACGCCGGCATACTCGTACGGATGCATGTCGCACAGGGCAAGTCCTATTGAGCCGGTGCCGCAACCAAGTTCGACTAGACGATCACCCGGCACACCGTGCGTCTCAAGAAGCTCGTGTATGTACGACGCCCACTCCGGATAGTTGACGTGCGCCATGACGAGATCATACCCGCTCGCCAGAGCCGAATAATTCTGAGCACGCCGGGCTATGCGAGTACGGCTGCTCACGCCGTAGCTGCTTCGTGTCGGCACGCGACGATGTCGCGCGCTGCAGCTATCGCGGCGAGCATGGAATCTGCAGCAGCAACACCCCGTCCGGCAATGTCGAACGCCGTGCCGTGGTCAGGCGAGGTACGCACGATGGGCAGACCCGCCGTAAAATTTACGCCGCGGCCCGCAGCGAGGGTCTTGAACGGGACAAGGCCCTGATCGTGGTAAGCGGCAAGCACACCGTCTACCCTTTTGTAACCTCCGCGCG
>JAUIJQ010000488.1 GCA_030431165.1 Rhodothermia bacterium
AGGAGAAACGTTTACCCTGCTTTCGATCGGTGACGGCCTCGTATCGCAGATCCCCGCCCTGCTGATCTCCACCGCTGCCGGCATAATCGTGTCACGTGCCAGCGGTGAGAACAACATCGCAACGGACGTACGCGGGCAGCTCTTCAACAAGCCGTACCCGCTGATGATCACCGGCGTCTTCCTCGCTGTGCTCGGTATGGTGCCCGGTTTGCCGATCCTTCCGTTCTGGGCGCTGGCCGGCGGGGCTATCGGATTGGCCCGTCTGCGTTTCCGCCAGATCAGGGAAGAGAAAGAGACGGTCATCAAGAAGTCTGAAGAAGAAGCCGCTGAGCCAAGCGAAACAAAGCCCGCTGAGCTTGTCATGGTGGATCCGCTTGAGCTCGAGATCGGCTACGGACTCATCCCGGTGGTTGACCCCAAACAGGGCGGCGACCTGCTTGACCGAATCGGGTTGTTGCGCCAGCAGCTTGCACTCGAACTCGGTGTGGTGGTCCCTCCCATCCGCATACGCGACAACGTCGCGCTTGAGTCGAATACGTACGTCGTGAAGTTGCGCGGTAACCCGATTGCGTCCGGTGAAGTGTTGCCGGGATATCACCTTGCGCTTATTCCGGACGACGCCACCTCGTTGCCGCCGGGTATTGAGACAACCGATCCGACGTATAACCTGCCGGCCATCTGGATCAGCCAGCGCAGTCTGCCTGAGGCCGAGGTGCGCGGCATGGCTGTGGTTGAGGCGCCCGCTGTAATCACCACGCATCTTCTTGAGGTGCTACGCAAGCATACGCACGACCTGCTTGATCGTCAGGAGGTCAAGAAGCTACTGGAACAGGTTAAGGAAACGGCGCCAGCGCTTGTTGAAGAGCTTGAGCCGTCGCTGCTGCCAATTGGTGTTATCCAGAAAGTGCTGAAGCGCCTGCTGCAGGAGCGCATCCCCATCAGGGACCTGATTACGATCCTCGAGACGCTGGCTGATAACGCCGCGTCAACCAAGAATATTGACGTGCTGACGGAGTACGCGCGTGCTTCGTTGGCGCCAACAATTACGCGGCAGTTCAAGTCGAGCGACGGTAAGATCTACGTCGTTGTGCTTGACCCCGAGCTGGAGCAGTTGCTGCTCGAAAAAGCGCAACGCGGCGACCTGATGCCGAGCACCCTTGGACTGGAGCCGCAGGTATCGGAGCAGCTTATCCAGAGCGCCGCACAGATTACAAAACAGATGCTGGCAGAGCGGCGGGACCCTGTGGTTCTGACGTCGCCGGTAATCCGACCAACATTGTTCACCTTCCTCTCGCCGCTGGTATCTGACCTGGCCGTGCTGTCATACAACGACCTCCTCCCCGATGCGGAGGTTGAGGTTGTCGGCCAGCTCACGCTGCGCGAGGAGGCACAACTGGTTTAACGAACGATCCCAAACAGGCAACGGGGCTACCCGCCATGATGCTCAAGACAGTTCGCGGCAACAACATTCCGACGGCGATGGCTGAAGCGCGCCGGCTTTACGGAGACGACATCATCCTGATGCAGACCACGCCCGCTGAGGGAAATCGGCAGGCTGAGATCATCATCTCGATGGAGGAACGCATGACGGTTTCGGATATCCGGAGCCAGCGTGCGTCAACCGACGATCTCGCTGAGCTCGCCGGGCGTCAGCTTGGCTACGGTCGTCCGCAGCCTCGCCCCGCAGCGACGCGCTTTTCAGCACAGCGTCCTCCAGCGGAGCACTCATCTGCGATCAGGGTTGCGCAGCGCCGTGCAAACGCACCAATGACGCCGAGCAAAGTACAGCCTTCCGCGCCCGCCGACCATCCGGCGACCGAACTGGCTCCATCGCCTGAAACAGCGCCGGCACCGGAGACGCTTGCAGACCGCATAGGAAGCCGTGTGACAGATGCGCTCACCGGACTTGGCGGATTGGTGCGCTCGTGGCGCCCGACGCGGGACGAAGACGCACTGATCGCACACGTTGTCAACAACGCCAAAGCCGACGCCGACTCACCGGCGCAAGACGCATCAGACACGCCGCGCCCGGTACGCTACCTCGAAGCACTGGACCGCCGCATGGCCTCGATCGAGCGCTCGTTGTCATCCGCCATGATCGGATACGACGCCCGCTGGCGCCAGAATCCACTCTTCGGTGACTTGATTGACGCCGGATTGTCCGTCGAAACCGCGTCCGCGCTGATTGCTTCTGTTGCTGCGCGAGGGATCAGCGCAAGCGCCAACAGCGACGACACGCGCCGCGAGCTGTCGGATGAATTGCGCAAGCGCATGAAGGTCGTCGTAGCGCGCAAGACGCAGGGGCGCCACCTCTTTGTTGGTCCGTCAGGCGCCGGCAAGACAAGCATGATCGCCGGATTGGCTGCCTCGGGTCGTATCGGACGAACGCTGGTAGTCATTCTTGCGGGTCCGATGCAGTCGAACCGTGAGTTGATCGATCCCTCTGTGTACTACGACGCTGCGGGTGTTGACTCAATCTCAGTGCATTCGCGTCGGCAGCTTGAGATCGAACTGCAGGCCATCAATGCGTACGACAGCGTAGTGATTGACGCGCCCAGTCTGACGCGTGGTGACGCGGAGACAACGCTCGCGCAGGCGCACGAGCTGCTGGAGCCACTCGGGCAGATTGTCACGCACTACGTCGTCGATGTACGAAGCAACTTTGCGGCAACCGAGCGTGCACTTACAGATGCAATTGATGCAATTGATGCCATTGCGCTGACCCATCTGGACGAGCTGGATCAACCAGGTCGGCTCGCAGACTTCTTCACGCAAACGCGACGACCCATCTACTTCGCCTCAAACGCAGGCGGGAACAGCGCCGGCACGCACATCTTTTCCCCGGCGAAGCTTGCCAGCGATGTCGTCGGGCTGGAGCCGGTGTACAAAGAAGCGGAGTTGACTGAGTACTTCGAGCGGCCTCGGCAAGCGCGATCACTAAACGACGCGCTACGGCCGTACGCCCCCGCCATTGCGGCTCCGCTAGACCTGCACGGACGCCGTTGACGTGCCATCCGACACAAGTCATAGTAAACCTGTTGAAGTAGTCCTTCGCATCGCCATTGCGGTCGGACTCGTGACGTTTGGCCTGCAGATCATGCAGCAGGCGGCGATGGAGACCGCGGTAACGCGGAGCTTCTTTGCTATGGTGGCGGTGTCAGTGGTGGCGGTGGCAATCCGCGCGACGTTCCTTTACACAACGGCCGT
>JAUIJQ010000489.1 GCA_030431165.1 Rhodothermia bacterium
TTGGATGTGACCGTCAGCCAGTGCGGGAATCCGAGCGACCGGTCAAGCGGGATCGTGCGGGTCACCCGTCCGCCAGATGCCCGTTTGCCGCTGCCGTTGATATGTGTGTCCCGCACTTCGATCGTCACGTTGTCGCGGCGCAGGACGTACATGTTGCCGAGACCATCTCGATCAAAAGAGAAGTCGTTGAATTCCGTCGGATGGCCGTCGCGCCAGGGCCGTTCGTTTATGAGGGTCCCGTCGCGTAGTCGCTTCCACACGCGATGTCGATACTGCTCGCCGACATTCTGCACGTCGTCACCCCAGACATGGCCTTCGGGTCCGATCCACAGTTCGTGTGTGTGAACGTGGTTGACGGCGATGTGGCGTGTGCCGTCGGGTGTGATCATCCAGACGCGGCTGAGATCTGAGTAGTAGATCGTGCCACTCGAATCAACGACAACCGAAACGGACGGGTGCGCCTGGATGTCCGGCGTGAGAAACAATGTGGACAGGATGGCCAGTACTGTCCACAAAGCGGTTGCGACGCGCCACCAGTGAAGGGCGGCGTATTTTCCTGTATTGCTGCTCATACTCTGATGATGCGTGAGCAAGGCAAAAGGTTTATGCGCCTAACGCAGCACAACCATCGAGCGAACCGCGCCGGCGAATCGCGTCGTCAGTCGGTAGAAGTAGACGCCGGCTGCGATGCCCTGGGTACGGAACACAACGCTATGCTCACCCGCCGCGGCATCTTCGTCTATAAGGCTGCGCACGAGCCGTCCCTGAATATCATACACGTCGAGCCGCACGCGACCTGATTCCGGGATTTCGTACGTAATCGTAGTCTGTCCGCGGAACGGGTTCGGATAGTTCTGTTGGAGCCCAAGCTCATCAGGTACCGCGGCTACCGGTTCGTCTACATGAACGCCGGTATCTGAAGTCGTGAACCGATAAACCGGTGACCAAGGCCCGAAGCCCAGCGCGCCGCCCGTCCGGATCCGCCAGTAGTATGATGTGCTTGTCGACAGGCCACTTAGTGCCACCTGCGTGCTCGTCGTCTCGGTCGAATGCAGTAGCGCGGCGAAGGCCGAGTCCGCTGCAACCTCAATTTCGAATCGCTCACCGCCGATCGCCGCGTTCCAGCGAAGCGTGGGGTCTGACGCAACCCCCGTCAGGTCATCCTCCGGAAAGACAACGCCCGGAGCGGAGGGAGTGGCTGTGACAGCCGCGGCCAATGAGTAGAATCCGAACGCTGATTGCTCGGCGGCGCAGAGCCGGTCAATGCCGCCGATGATCGCGGTTGTGGACTGGGCAACCCACGGTTCGTGGCGGTATCGACGGTGGACAACGACCGCTCGATGCAGGTCCTGAAGATGCGCACCGTGTGCGGTGGCCTCAAGGCAGACGGTATAGGCGTAGTCGCCGGCGGCGACTGCAGTGTCCGTCGGACCGGCAGCGGCGGCCGAGCCTATCTCGCTGCCGAAGCTACCGGTGATCTTTCCCGTCCCTGCAGCATCCGATTGTACAACCCAGACGGCACCCGGGATTGCAGCCAGTGGCCGCACGACTTCGCCCGACGGAGCGACCACGCGGTTGTCAGCCGTCGTTCGGTCGTTGTTTTGTTGGAGCGAAAACAGCCGAATCGAAGAGCTGTTGGTGGCGGCGTTTGCCGTGATCTCGACCGCCGCGCCCCCCGCTGCTGTTGTTCCTCCTGTTTCGCCGGCACCAACAGCGAGTGTTGCCAGTGGATCCTCAACAACGAGCACAACGGCCGTTGATCCAGTTAACTGAGCGGATGCCTGCGAAGTGGCCGTCAACGCAACGGTCACCTCGGTCCCGCCGCTTGCGTCGGCCGGAACGGCAAGGGTAAGCGAGAACGGCTCGGGATCTGTCCCGGTAGCAAGTGTAAAATTGGCACTGCTCGTGAGCCATCCACCTTCAGCCGAAATCTCCACGTCAACGTCGTCGGATGCCTGTACCAGGTTTGTTACCGAACCCGACAGAACGATCAAATCCCCCGGGACCACCGAGAGTGTATCTGGGGCTTCCAGTGAAATCTGAAGCCCTGAGAATGTGTCCAGCCATCCGCCAAAATCAACATTGGCGCTGACAGCGTCGCCACCGCCGGGTCCTTCGCCGCCGGGACCATCCGGATCTCCCCACCAGTTGCCTGTTGCGTCAACCGTGATCGACGCGTCAACGTTGCGGATTCCAAAACCCGTGTTGCCCGAGATGCTGTTTCCATTGACGAGTGGGTCAGATCCGCTCAGCCAGACGGCGTCACCGGCGTCTCCCGTGATCGTTGTACCGGTAATGAGCCCTGTCGAGTTTTCCATGTGTATTCCGGAGTTTGTCCCGGACATGTTCTCGATCAACGACTTCGAAACCTTCAGGTGGGAATTGATGATTGCATTGATGCCGGTCATACTTTCCCGCACGTCAATAGATCGCACTTCAAGCGTTGACGATTTTACGTCAATCGCCGTGTTGGCTGATTCGACGCTCGATGAACTGACGGATCCGGTTGCGTTGTCATAGACGATTCCGTTTCCGCCGTTGAGGACGAGATCGTTCGGATGGTCCGTTGAGCCAACGTTCACTCCATCTGATTCGGCGACTTTGAGGGCGGCTGCCTCAGCTGCTGCCTCCTCAGCCGGAGCAATTACATCGAGGCCGGATAGCTTCATTCCCGACGACTGGAGGACGTGCACTGCTTCGTGCGCGTGGATCTCCATTTTGCCTCCCGTCCCCGAAGCGCCGTCGCCACCGGCAAATACTTTTCCTGACATCGTGATGGCTTGGGCACCGGTCAGACTGATCGCGGGCGTGTTCGGTTCTGGATCCTCGAGCTCGATCAGGTTGTCGTGGATCTCGGCAACGCGCGTGTTCAGGAGAGAGAGCACGGATTTGAGCTGCCCGAACATGCGGTTGCCACCGACCTGGAGCGCGTCAGAGTCAGTAAATGACGCTGCCGGGCCGTCGTTGGGCAGTTTGGTTACGCCGTCGTCGAGCGATCCGATGAAGTTGCCAAAGATGTTCGTCAGCGGAGCAAAGATGCCTTTGATTCCGCCGTTCATGTTGCCGGCGATGACGTTTCCGGCATCACCCGCGCCACCAATCGTTGTCTCGGTAGCGTGGTCGATGAACACGCCCGGGCCGGCATTTGCTGCGCCTGCCATGCCCGACATTGTTGCGCCGATAAAGTTGCTCTGTATCATCGT
>JAUIJQ010000490.1 GCA_030431165.1 Rhodothermia bacterium
GCTTGCGACAAGTACGAATCTGTATCCGACGATTGAGAACTTCCGACGAGCGGGAATCCACCTCTATCATCCGATCATCGGCTTGCAGGCCTGTTGGCTCGGACCCGATCAGTATGATTGGTCGGTGTTTGAACACTTCTACTCGGAACTGCGGGCACGCGACGGCGCCGCCTTCTTATTGCCACGCGTGCAGCTCAACGCCCCGCGGTGGTGGAAAGAGGCAAACCCGGATGAATGCATCCAGTACGGGCAGCCGTTCAACGAGCGCAACTACGACCTCGTAAAGAAGGCCGGACTTGAACCGGGCGAAGGCGGACATCCGTTTCGTTCGGGTGCTGATCTGTGGGAAGCAGCCATCGTCTCGGAAACCTGGCAGGCAGATACCGAGAAGGCCGTACGCGCAATGGTCCGCCACTTTGGCGCGCACGAGCTCGGCGAGCACATCCTTGGATACCATCCGACGACGGGTGCGACGGGAGAATGGAACTATCCGGGGGCAAACTTCCTGCCCGACTACTCGCAGCCCATGCAGCAAGCGTGTGGTCCGGTGCCCCCAGTTGAACAGCGCACCAGTACGACGCACGGTCTGCTGAGAGACCCCGTCCAGGAACGCGAGGTAATTGAATTCTACGACTGCTACCACGACGCCGTGGCCGATGCGGTCATCCGTTTCCCCCGTGCGATCAAGGACGAGTCGGGCGGAAGGCTGCTTTGCGGCGTCTACTACGGGTACATTCTGGAGCGGATACCTGGCGTCGCTCAAGGTGTTTGACGAGCCAAGCATCGACTACATCGCGGGCCCGTATTCGTACCAGCCCGGCAACGTGACCGACGAAAATGGTGTTCGTCTCACCATGGTTGATGGCGGTGGAAACGAATACGGCCACGCGCGCGGTCTGGCCGGCGACGGCGGCTTCAGGATGCTCGTGGATTCGGTGACACGTCGCGGCAAGCTGTATGTCTCGGAGATGGATCCGAGCACTTGGCTCGACGCCAATCCGCACGAAGTGTTTGGCGGAGCGGGAGGTCTTGGCAGCGACTCGGTTGAGGGCTCGCTACGCAGCATTCGGCGCGATCTCGGCCAGATGTTTGTGCGCGGTGCGGGCGGATGGTTGTACGACTTCGGCCCGATGAATCGCTCTCCCAACGGCTGGTACGCCGACGATCGCATCATCGCAGAGTTTCAGCGGTTTGCAGCGTTGGGTCAGCTCCGCGCATCGCTCGATCTGGGCTCAGCGTCAGAAATTGCTGTTGTTGCTGACGACCGGACGTTCGCGGCAACCGAGCACTGGGAAGCGGAGCGCCCCTGGTCAGACTACGGCATCCGGTTCTCCGATCACTTCAATCACTGGTTTCTGAACACCCAGTCGCGGGCGGTCCACCGTATGGGCGCGCCGTCAGACTTCCTGCACCTCGCTGATATTGACGCCGCCGCGACGGGACGGTACAAACTCCTGATTGTTCTGAACGCTTTCCGGATGGATAGTGAGCAGGTCGGCCGGCTCGCGAACACGCTGCGCGGATCAGGAACCACCGTCTTGTGGTGCTACGCACCCGGGATCATCGCTCCGAACGGTCTCGATCTGTCGCAAATGCAGCGACTGACGGGATTCGAGTTTGAAATGCAGACGGACCCCGGGAGCATGTTGATCGACTGTTCCAGAGATGAAGCAGATCGCTCAGGCGTAGCTCGTTTTGGCGTCAACGTTGAGCGCGCGCCGCGATTCGCAATTCGGTCTGGTGCCGAAGACGTCTTGGGAACGTGGGCTGGAACCCGCGACATTGCATTTGCACGTCGCGAGTACGACGGTTACCACTCGGTTTACGTAGGCTCAGCGCCGTTGCCAGACAGTCTGCTGCGCCCACTTGCGACGCACGCGGGCGCGGCGTTGTGGAGCAGTCGCCCCGACGTCGTCTATGCGAGTCGTGACGCAGCAATGATTGTGGCGACGGCGGACGGCGATCGCGTGCTAGAATTTCCGAACCCGTTGATGCAGGTAGCGGAACTGGCCGGGTCAACCGGCAACAGCAATGCTGCATCCGAGGCCGCGCTGCGCCGGGTTCCGTTGACGCTTGAGAAAGGGGAGAGCAGGCTGTTTGTGCGAGGCACCCAGGCGTAGCGGCACGGACGCTCTACATCCGACCAGCCTGGCCGAGAAGATGTTCGACCACGGTCGTGGGGTCGGGCCGCCAGGACTGGAGCACCTTCATGTAGTTTGCCCGTTCAAATGCGCTCGGTTCTGCAACGTGCCGTTGACTCATTGATCCCTGCATCTGCATAACCGACTCATATCCCTTCGTCTGCATCCACTCTACAAGATCCCGTCGGATTTCACCAATTCGATCGATCCCGTTTCGCAGCAGCTCGGATGCCATCATCGTCACGCGCGCGCCAGCCATCAGACCTTTGATAACGTCAATGTGTCCGTGGACACCGGTCGTGAGCGCAAGGTCAGCGTCTACCCGGCCGTTCAGAATAGCGATCCATCGTAACGGCAGCAGCATCTCATGCCGTGCACTCAGGACGAGGTGTGACGCAACCTCAAGGGCCTCCAGATCCAGGTCAGGCTGGTAGAACCGATTGAACAAAACGAGTCCGTCCGCGCCGGCCTCGACGAGGCGGAACGCCATGTTTGCGGGAGAACTGAATTGTGGTCCCAACTTCACGGCAATCGGAATGCTGATCTTGTCGCGCACCGACGAAACGATATCCACATATCGCTGCTCGACCTGGGCGCCCGTCATGGACGTACTCGTCGGGATGTAGTAGATATTCAGCTCGAGGGCGTCGGCGCCGGCGGACTCAATGAGTTTGGCGTAGTTCGTCCATCCGCCGTTCGAGATACCGTTCAAGCTCGCGATGATCGGGATTGACACCGCCTCTTTTGATCGCCGGATATGGTTCAGGTACTGATCAGGGCCAACGTGGTAGTGACCGGCTTCCGGGAAGTAGGACAGTGCCTCAGCAAAACTGTCGGTCCCATAGTCCAGGTAGTGATCGAGCCGGTGACTCTCGTCGGTGAGCTGCTCCTCAAACAGCGAGTGCATGACCACAGCGGCGGCACCCGCGTCTTCAAGTCGCCGGACGGTGTCAACGTTTTCCGACAAAGGGGACGCCGACGGAACGAGCGGGCTGTCAAGAGTCAGTCCGAGGTATTGGGTCGTGAGGTCCATGACAGTAGTGTTTGCAGTGTGTGG
>JAUIJQ010000491.1 GCA_030431165.1 Rhodothermia bacterium
GTGGCGGTTGTTGACAACTGGCAGGTCGAAACACCGTGAACACCCGGCGGCGGTGCGGGCTGAACTTCGCTTGCCCCTTGCTTGTGCACCTTCTACCTTGACACCGCTCGCGACCGTCGGCCGGTCGTTTCTGCCCCCATCCGCTTCCCCGAATACCACGGCCGGGACCTGATAGCCCGGACAACAGCACGGATACTGCGTTGATGACAAGAACGATATACTTCGCATTGCTCGCGATTCTGCTACTGCCGGCAACACGAGCCAGTGCCCAGGATGAGGTTCCGCGGATTACGCGAACCTATGCGATTACCGGTGCCAAAGTGATCCCCGCGCCCGGTGAACAGATCGACAATGGCACGGTTGTTCTTCGCGACGGGAAGATCGTTGCCGTGGGTGCCAATGTCTCGGTACCCGCAGACGCGGTCGTCATTGACGGCGACTCGATGTACGTGTACGCCGGGTTCATCGACGGTCTTTCCCACGTCGGCATCCCGGAGCCCAAACGCGAAAACCCGCCCAGCGCAGACGATCCCGGCGCCCCCGGGTATGAGCGCGCCGGCATCCAGCCGCACCAGTCTGCCGCCAGCCTGGTCGATCCGGAGTCGAACACGATCTCCGGTCACCGCGAAGCGGGATTTGCTGTGGTAAACGTCGCCCCGTACGGCCGCATGCTACCGGGCCGAACATCCGTGACAAGTCTAGGCGTCGATGGACCAACTTTCCTTCGGCGTGACGGCGCCATGTTTGCCCAGTTTACCGGCGCGCAGGGAGTCTACCCACGCACACCCGTGGCGGTAATGGCGCATTTCCGTCAACTCTTCCGGGAGTCGGCGCGCCAGCAGTCTTGGGAAGAAGCGTACGCGACCAACCCGGCTGGAAAAGAACATCCGCCCGGCGACGAGGTCATGCAGGCATTCTACCCTGTCCACGATGGGCAGCAGCCTGTCCTGTTCAACGCATCAACAGTACTCGAGGCCCAGCGGGCTGCTCGACTTCAGGCCGACCTTGGCTTTGACCTGATTCTCGGCGGCGTGACGCAGGCCGCCGAAATGGTACCCTTCCTTGCTGAAGCAGGCTATCCGGTCATCTTGAGCGTTGCCCTTCCGAAAGAAGACAAAGCCGATAAGTCCGCCAAGAAGGACGCTGATTCAACAGCGGTCGACATGCCCAGTACGACTGCGTACAACGCGGGCTTTATCACCCGCGGAGAGCGTGACCTCGACGAGGAGCGGAAGAACCTTGAGGCGCGCCGCGCTGAAACGCGGCAGCGCTACATCGAGGCGGGCGCGGCGCTTGAAAAAGCCGGTGTTGCATTCGGCTTCGCGACGATCGACGTCAAGTCCGGCGACGTGCACAAGAACATCAGGAAGATGGTTGACGCCGGCCTTTCGCCAGATGCTGCGCTTGCCGCGCTAACCGTAAACAACGCCAGGATGCTCGGCATCGACAAGAGTACGGGGTCGGTGCGCCAGGGAATGCTTGCCAATTTGGTGGTTACCACGGGCGCCCTGTTCGAAGAAGACAGCAAGATCAAGTACGTCTTCGTTAACGGTGCTCCGACAAAAATTGAAACCGCCCAGAAAAAGTCAGGTGGTCGCAACGGCGGTGGCGACGGCGCAGACCCCGATGTCAGCGCGTTTGTAGGAAGCTGGCGCTTCCTTGTCGACACGCCCGACGGCGAGGTCACGGGAAGGTTCGAACTGATGCTCGAAGATGGTCGGCTCATTGGCACGGTCAGCGCACCCGGATACGGCACCAGCGACATCGACGATGCATTGGTTGACGGGAATGATCTGTCCCTCTCTTTCACAAACGCTCAGGTCGGCAAAATTGACGTTTCCGTTGTGCGATCCGGAACGCGCTGGAGCGGGAGCATGAATGTCCCCGGTAGTGGCGACCTGCCATTGACCGCCAGACAGTCTGATGGACCAGGAAACACCAGGAACCACCAGTAGAAAATGAATAGGAAACACAACAAGATGAGCGCCCGGGCGCAACGGCGTACCCCACTGCAAACGGGTGCCCGCCAGCGCGTGGCCCGGCAGCTAGGCGTGCTACTGGGTATTCTTCCGGGACTGCTCGGCTTTGGTTCGACCGCGAGCGCCCAGGACGGCAATCTGGTCATCAGAAACGCAACGGTTCTTTCGGTAACGAGCGAGCCGCAGGAAAACACCGACGTGTTGGTGCGCGACGGCAAGATTGCTGCGATCGGGCAGAACCTCAATGCGCGCGGTGCAACTGAAATCGACGCAACGGGCAAATTCGTGATGCCCGGCATTATCGATGCGCATTCGCATCTTGCGTTGACGACTGTAAACGAGTCGACAAACCCGGTAACCGCTGAGGTTACCATGGAGGACTCCGTTGACCCGTTCGACGTCGGTATTTATCGCGCGCTGGCGGGTGGCGTCACGGCGGCACATCTGATGCACGGGTCAGCCAACGTAATCGGCGGACAGAATGAGACGGTCAAGTTGCGCTATGGTGCGCGGCATCCCGATGAACTTCGATTCGAGGGGGCGCCCCGTACGATCAAGTTTGCGCTCGGCGAAAATCCGACCCGTGTACACGGAAGCCGCAAACACCCGTCTACGCGAATGGGTGTGGAGCTGGTGCTGCGCGACGCCTTTGAGGAAGGAAAGCGGTACATGGAGGCCTGGGATGCTTACAACGCGCAGCGCGATCGAAGCGGCACCGTTGCCCCGGCCTACAATCGACGCCTCGAAACGCTCGCGGATATTCTGCGTGGTGAGATACTCGTGCACAGCCACTCGTACCGGGCAGACGAGATCCTCATGCTCGTTAACGTACTGCGCGACTATGGCGTCGAACGTATCACGTTTCAGCATGCCAATGAGGCGTTCAAGGTTGCACCCGAGTTGGCCGAGTACGGCGCGATGGCATCCGTTTTTGCTGATTGGTGGGCTTACAAGTTTGAGGTGTACTACTCGACTGCCTACAACGCTGCGATCCTGACGCGAAACGGCGTCACGACATCGATCAACTCAGACTCCGGCGAGCTCATCCGCCACCTGTACCACGAGGCGGCAAAGACACAGAAGTACGGCGGACTCTCCGATCAGGAAGCGCTAGCGCTGATCACGATTAACCCGGCCAAGCAGCTTGGCATCGACGACAGAGTTGGTTCAATCGAAGTCGGCAAAGACGCAGACCTTGCGATCTTCTCGGCGCA
>JAUIJQ010000492.1 GCA_030431165.1 Rhodothermia bacterium
CGGCTCATTGGCTATGAGAACAGAGTGCTCGCTGCTGAAGATTTTGATGACGACGTAAAAGACGCAGGCGAGGTTGGCGCGGGTCACAAGGTGACGGCGTTGTATGAGATTGTGCCAGTGGATACCGGCGGGTCAGCGGCGCCTGGTCAACCACTTGATCTGCGATACCAGGTGCGCGCGCTCACGATGGCGGCGGGATTTTCGGATGAAGTGGCCACGATCAAGGTTCGCTACAAGCGACCTGGCGCAAACTCGAGTACACGCTTTGACCACGTTGTATCGACGGACGATCTCGTGCGAAGGACATCTGACGACCAGCGATTTGCCGCTGCCGTTGCTGCCTTCGGCATGCTACTGCGCGATTCCGAGTATTCTGGCTCAGCAACGTTGGACTCGGTGATGGAGCTTGCAGTCGGGTCGCTTGGTCGCGATCGCGGCGGATATCGAAGTGAATTTCTCGGGCTGGTTCGTGATTACAAACAGCTTTCCGGTGCCCTGACCGCGACGGACTAAGTCATCGGCGTGCAAATCCGCCGATCATGTAAACCCTTCAGCAGCATCGTGTGTCCTGTACACACGTCGGATGACACCCCCGGCGCTTCACAGCGTGCGGGGGTGTTGTGCTTTCATCCGTGCATCAACCGATCCGCGACCACTCTGAATTTGACCAGCATGCTCCGCAATTATCTCAAGACAACGCTGCGTGCAATGCGCCGTCATGTCGGCTACGCGTCACTAAACATCATCGGCCTGGCGCTTGGCTTAACGGCAACCTTGTTTGTTGTGCTGTGGGTGCAAGACGAGCTTGGCTTCGATCGTGACTTTGACCGGGTTGACTCCATATACCGCGTCATGCGTCATGCTGACCATGGTCCGGAGAATATCAGCACAACGCCGTCGATCACGGCAAAGCTGGACGAGGTGCTTGTGCGAGACTATCCGGAGATTGAGCTCGGTGCGTTGCAGACGTGGGAGCAGGACCTTGCCTTTTCGCGTGGCAATATCACATACAGGGATCGCGGCGTTCACGCGGGGCCTGACTACTTTCGAATCTTTTCGCACTCGTTCCTTGCAGGAGACCCGTCTACGGCCCTCGGGGAGCCCGAGTCGGTTGTCCTGACCGAAGCGATGGTGCGCCGGTACTTTCCGGATGCATTTGCACGCGCCGGCGAGTCGCACGATGCACGCACTGCGGCTGCGCGCACGCTTCTTGGCGAGACAATCCGTCTGGACGACCGCGTCGACCTGACGATCACGGGCGTCATTGAGGATGTATCCGCAAATCGCTCCACGCGTTTCGACTTTGCGATTGCGATGGAAGAGTTCTCCCGCCGAAACGACTGGATGGACAACTGGAATAACAACGGCGCGCGGATGTTCGTAACGCTTGTGGACGGAGCTGATTACCGCGCCGTGTCAGCCAAGATTGAGGGCGTCATTAAAGCACACTCAGAAGGCGCCATATCCGACGTGTTCTTGCAGCCCTACCGTGACGTTTACCTGAAGTCAAAGTTTGAGAACGGTGTGCTGGTTGGCGGCAGGATTGACTACGTACGTCTCTTTGCGCTCGTCGGTGTCTTTATCCTTTTGATTGCTGCGATCAACTTTACCAATCTTGCAACGGCACGAAGTGCGCAACGCGGGCTGGAATCCGGAATCCGACGCGTTTTTGGCGACTCGCGGCTGGGTCTTGCGGTGCGATTTCTTGTCGAGTCGATGGTAACAGCGCTGATCGCACTCTGCATCGCCACGTTGGTGGTATGGCTTCTTCTGCCCGCGTTCAACGAGTTGACGGGAAAGAGCATCGCGCTTCGCTTCGCCGACGGATCCGTCTGGCTTCAGTTCCTGGCTGTGACACTGGTCCTCGGATTCTGCGCAGGAGCGTATCCGGCGCTATACCTGTCGGGAGCAAATCTCATCGCCACGATCCGGGGTGGTTCGCAGGGTGTGGTCAACACGCGAGGAAACGTTGCGGCCGGCAGCCTGCGCAAGGGACTTGTCGTCTTTCAGTTTGCCGTCTCGATTGTGTTAATCACGTCGACGATCACGGTATACCGGCAGTTGGGCTACATCCAGGAACGCAATCTCGGCCTTGATCGCGAGAATGTGTTCTACGCGGAGCTCGAGGGGAGGGCCTTTGATCAGTTTGACGCGTTCCGTGCTCGACTGCTTGAGGCGCCGGGCATCGTGGGCGTTTCGCAGGCCTCAGAAACTCCCATTGATGTCAATATTTCTACGGGTGGTGCACACTGGGACGGGAAACGCGAGGACGACCGTACGGCCTACTACGTTGTGTCAACGGGGTACGACTTTGTCGAAACCATGGACATGGAAATGGCGGATGGTCGAACGTTCTCAACGGCCTTTGGCAGTGACTCCGCAAACGTGCTGATAAACGAAGCAGCGGCGCGCGCCATGGAGATGGAACCTCCGATTGGTCAGCGCATAAGCCTGTGGGACCGTGAAGGTGTAATCGCCGGCGTGGTGAAGGACTTCCACATGCGTTCCATGCATGAGGAGATACAGCCTCTGATATTTCGCCTGGACCCTGCGCAGTCCTCGTATGTATTTGTACGGGCGGCGGCCGGACAAGTCGCGCCCGCGCTCGACGCGTTCGAAGCGGCGTTCCGAGAATTCAGCCCGTCTTACCCGTTCGATTACACATTCCTCGATGCAGATTTTGACGCCGCTTATCGCAGCGAATCAATCATCGCGAGGCTTGCGAGCTTCTTTGCCGGATTTGCGATTGTCGTGGCATGCCTCGGCCTATTCGGTTTGGCCGCATTCACCGCGGAGCGTCGTGCGAAGGAGATCGGCATTCGCAAGGTGCTGGGTAGTTCGGTAATGCAGGTGGTTGCGTTGCTTTCGAGTGATTTTATCCGGCTTGTTGGGCTTGGATTTGTCCTTGGGTCGCCGCTAGCGTACCTGCTGATGCGAAACTGGCTTTCGGAGTTTGCCTATCACGCAGACCTGCCCCCGGGCCTGTTCGTCGTTGCCGGCCTTGTCATGTTGACGGTGGCGCTAGGCGCCGTCGGATATCAGTCTGTTCGCGCCGCACTGGCAAATCCGGTTGAGGCCATCCGGGCGGAGTAGATCACGAGAAGCACTATTTGACCACAGTCATACGTCGGACCTCGCGGGCGGAACCCCGGCCGTCTGTCTCAATCGCGTAGATGTAAGATCCGCTTGCCA
>JAUIJQ010000493.1 GCA_030431165.1 Rhodothermia bacterium
TTGTGGGGCACAACGATCGGTGGTAAAGAAACAACGACGCCATCCGGTATTCTTCCGGAAGAGGCATACCGAACAACCGTGCCACCACGTCGAGCCCCCGACGAATCACAGGACGTCATTATCGGATTCCACCATGGCCGGCCGGAGTCACTCGACGGCGAAACGCTGTCCGGCGTGGAAATCATCGAGCGGCTCGCAAAAATTGGTGGCTCGCACGGCGTTGGCCGCGGCATCCACACGGGCGACACGATTCTTGGGATAAAGGGCCGCGTTGCTTTTGAAGCGCCGGCACCGGCAATTCTCCTTGAAGCGCACGCCACGCTCGAGAAGGCGGTGCTGAGTAAATGGCAGCGTCAGTACAAACGCGTGCTTGGCGACGCTTATGGCAGCCTGCTGCATGAAGCACAGTTCCTCGACCCGGTCATGCAGGACATCGAGGCCTTCCTCGATCATTCGCAACGGTTTGTGTCCGGCACGGCTACCGTAAGACTATTCAAGGGAAAGGCAACGTGCGTAGCGTGCGACAGCCCACACTCTATGTTTAGAACGGACCTCGCCCGATACGGCGAAACGAACGCGCTCTGGAGTGGCCGTGACGCTGAAGGCTTCGCACGAATCGCAGCCGTAGCGCCGCTACTCGCTCATCGACCCAACGGCGAGCACAACCCGGCGTAATACAAGGCCTCCCGTTGTTCGCCGGCAGAGACGCAGCAGCCACTCCTATCGATGTGGCAACATTTTGCATTGATGCGGCAGCGACATGACCACGGCATGACAAACTCAAGGCAACTACAACTCAAGGCAACTACACGGCGGCGAGATGGCAACTACAGTTAGACGCGTAGGCATCCTGCACGGTGCGGGATACGTTGCACGTGAGTTGATCCGGCTTGTCGCCGCACATCCTGGAATGGACCTCGACACCGTCACGAGCGTCTCGCGTGCGGGTCAACCAGCCAGTGAGGTGCACCCGACGCTGCGAGGCGTCATCGACATCAACCTGGCGAATCCGGCGGACTTCGATCCGAACACAGTCGACGTTCTCTTTTCTTGCGGGCACCACGGGCCGCATTATGACGAGATCGTCTCGATCGACGCGTCTGGATTTGAGGGCGTTATCGTTGACCTCAGTGCAAACTTCAGGCTGAATGACATCGCGGCGTATCCGGCATACTACGGGTTTGAGCATGCAGCGCCCGAACTGTTGGACCGCTTTACGTACGGCCTTACCGAACGCAACCGGGACGCCATCGCGTCCTCTACCCGGATTGCAAATCCGGGCTGCTTTGCCACGGGCATTGCACTTAGCCTCGCACCGCTTGCGCAGGAATTGTCCGGATTGTCGGCTCACGTCGTTGCGCTGACCGGCGCCAGTGGATCTGGAGCAACGGCACGCCAGACGACGCACTTCCCTGATCGCGACGGGAACGTGCGCGCGTACAACGTCTGGAAGCACCGCCACACTCCCGAGATCCTGCAGTGTCTTGCGCATCCTGTATCGCTAAGTTTTGTGCCGGCATCGGGACCATGGACGTACGGTATTTGGGGCGTACTTACGATCGACGGTGTTCCGAAAGGCACAGACATCGGTGCCCTCTTCGAGAATGCGTACGCTGATTGTCAGTTTGTTCGGCTAACCCATGATGCACTGCCGGAACTCGGACACGCGGCGCGGAGCCCGTTCTGTGACATTGGATGGATGACGAGGCCCGATGGTCTTGTCGCCGTCGGTTTTGCACTCGATAACCTGTTGAAAGGCGCGGCGTCGGCCGCTATCCAAAACGCCAACGTTGCCCTCGGTCTGGACGAGGCGACGGGGCTCCTTCCGACCGTTCGCGCGACCGCGCTATCATAGACATGACCGTATCGACAACGAGCGATGCGATCTCACTTGAGGATCGCTACACCTTGCGCACGTATTCCAAGCTACCCGTTGCACTTGAACGGGGTGAGGGATCCTATGTGTGGGACGACGAAGGCAACCGCTACCTCGACTTTTACGGCGGGCACTGCGTAACGGCGATCGGGCACTGCCCGCCGCGCGTAAGCAAAGCAATCGCGGATCAGGCACGTCGCCTCATGTTCTATTCGAACGCCGTGTACAGTCCGCTTCGGGCTGAGACGGCACGAGCAATGATGGAGCTGGCACCGCCCCACCTCGCTCAGGTGTTCTTCTGCAACAGTGGGACTGAAGCAAACGAGGCGGCGCTGAAGTTGGCGCGCAAGTTTACACGCCGGATGCACGTGGTGTCGATGACCGGTGGGTTCCACGGTAGGACGCTGGGAAGTCTTGCGGTCACCGACGGCGACAGCTACCGCAGCCCGTTTGAGTCGCTGCTTGCCGAGACCTCGTTCGTGCCGTTTGGCGACATCGCCACACTAGAGCGTACGCTTGCCAAGACGCCGACGGCAGCCGTCATTCTGGAGCCAATCCAGAGCATGGCAGGCATTGTCATGGCCGACAAAGAGTATTATCAAGCCGTTGCGCGCGCTTGTCGGGATCACGGCACGCTGCTCATCTTCGACGAGATCCAGACCGGTGTAGGTCGAACGGGCTCGTTCAGCATTTCGACCCAACTGGATGTACAGCCCGACATCGTAACGATGGCAAAGAGTCTGGGCTCGGGTGTACCGGTTGGGGCAACGCTCGTAAATCAGACGCTCGCCGACGCGGCCCAGTATGGCGACCAGGGAACGACATTTGGCGGCGGGATGATTGCGATGGCGGCGGTTCGCGCAACGCTTGACACCCTGATCGCTGACGAACTCATGTCGCGTGCACCGCAGGTTTTTGATCACATTTCGGCCGCGGCTGCTGAACTCGGCGTTACGTGTTCTGGCAAAGGGTGCCTCATTGGAATTGACTTGGGGCGTCCCACAAAACCGGTGCGTGCCGCGTTGCTCAAGCGTGGCGTGCTGGTCGGAGGATCCGCCAATCCGAACGTAATCAGAATCTTCCCGCCGCTGACGGTTGAGGATTCCGAGATCGACGAGTTTTTCGGTGCGCTCGGCGCCGCCCTCGATGCCACCACAGCCGACGCGGCTGGACCCGGACGAACCGATGGCTGAGACAACACATTTGCTGAGCTGGCGTGAGACATCGTCGGACTTCTGGCATCATTGCCTTGAAGAAACGATCCGTTACGCCGCCGGTGCTCAGGCCCCCGATCTTGCCAGGCACTTC
>JAUIJQ010000494.1 GCA_030431165.1 Rhodothermia bacterium
GACGGGGTTGACGATAATCGCATTCAGGTGATTAAAGAGATTGGTGATCTCGAGGGAAATCCGAAGGTCGGATCCTCCCAGACGCACGGCGCGCTGCAGGTTGAGGTCAAACCAGAGCCAAGAACTACCAATCTCTGAGAATCGCTTTGAAGGATCCTGAACGGTTTCGTAAATCGGACGCCAGTCCCGTTCTCCCGTAATCGGGTTCTGCTCCAGGCCGATGAACTCTACCGGCGTGTAGCGCTGACCGCTTCGGTAGGTGCCCGAGACATACAGCTTGACACGATTGATCCCGGGAATGCCGAGTAGCGGATTGTCGCGATCGTAGGTCAGCGTTACGCTGGACTTCAGGTCCAGTGGACGGTCCCACGCAAGGGGCGTCTCAAACGTGTTGTCGATGTCGCCGTTGGCAAGGAATTGCGCAAGGGCATCGTTGTTCGTTGAGCTAAGTCCGGTTGCCCGAGAGAAGGACCCTGACACCTGGCCCTCGAACCAACGTCCGATGCGTTTGAGGTAGCTCAGTTCAATCCCGCGCACACGTGCAAAATCTCCGTTGACGCGGAAGGCACGCGTTGTTTCACGCCCCGTCTGGTCTCGGATGAGGACGCTCTCGACGGTGATAAAATCAAACTTGTCACGCCAGAACGCCACGAAGTTCAACACGTCGTTCGACGAAAACTGGTTGCGAAGTCCCAGCTCGTACGAAATGTCGACCTCCGGATTCAGGTCGGGGTTGCCCAGATCAGCAAAGAACGAGCGATCCTGATAGAACGGGTCCAGGCCGGTGTAGACAAACGTGGGGTGGGGCACCCGCGTCGAGTGCCCGTAGTTGAAATACATGACGCGGTTGTCCTGGATCGGGAACGACACGCGAAGTTTGGGCAGCAATCTGAACTTCGTGCGCAGGCCGAACAATCCGACCGTGTTGTCGCGATACGACTCGCGAATGGAATCCAGGATGGGTGCCTGTTCGTCTTCCACGAGGTCGTCCACGTACTTGCCCGGCGCCCAATACTCGAACCGCAACCCGGCGTTTGCGATGAGACCTCGGTAACGGATCTGATGCGTCGCAAACAACGCACCGCGCCGAGGCTTGACGCGCCAGATGTCAGAGCTTTCACCAAGCCGGCCCGTAGCGGTGTTTCCGTCCGACCCAATCGGGGCCCCAACCCATGGTCGGATTACGTCGATCCACTGGTAGTCGTTGAACTTCGACTCGAGACCGATCGTGCTGCGGTTGTTCTTGTCGCGCGAGAAAAGCGTGTACGTAGCACGCACCGTGTACTCTTCGGCGAAGTGGTCGTGGAATCGCGTGGCCACGCCGCCGTTGTTATAGAACCCCGGTCCCGGCAGCACAAAGAGAGCATTCGGATTAAAGGGATTGCCGTTCTCGTCTACGAACGGAGTTGCCGGGTACGGGACGATGCTCTCGGGGTCCAACTCAGTATCGACATTGTCCGGCCGCCAGTCACGCCCGTTTGCGTCAGCACGCAGCCGCGTAAACAGGCGACTCACCTGCACGTCGTAGAAGGACCGTTCGCTCAGCACGTGCGACCACTTTACGTACGAGACAATGTTGTCATGCGCAAAGGTGTTCGCGTTGTCGGGCTGAAGGATGAACGCATACTGGAATCCCGGGGAGATGACGCTCTCGTTTCCCGTGACCTGCAGCGACCGCGTATTCTGATTAACAGAGACGGATCGCTGGTACGAGCTCTGCAGTTTCATTCCCGGCTTAACCTCGTAGGTCAGCTTCAGCAGACCGTTCCACCGGTTTGCCGCACGCGGCATCAGGAAGGTGCTCGAAAGCAACGACGATCGAAGCTGATCGGGAAGCGACGTCTTTCGTGTAAAGCCATCGGATAGTTGGACCTGGCCAGACAGGAAGAACCGCAGCTTGCCCTTAACGATCGGACCCGACAGGTCCATCTCGTAGAGCTCTTCATTGAAGCTGGCGTCACTGTCGCTGTTGAATCCAAAGTTGTCGCGCTTGTGGGATACGTATCCGTGAAATTGATCTGAGCCTTCCTGGATCTGGACGGATACGACGCCTGAGGTAACATCTCCCACATCAGCACCAACACCACCGGTGGTCACTTCAACTTCGCGGAAGGCGTTTGAGCCTATGTCCAGTCCGAAGCCCGTGCCCGCGAGCGGGTCTTTGGCAGAGACACCATCGACAATAAACCCTGTCTCTTCAGCGCGCCCGCCGCGTATGTAGAGTCCGGTGGGGTCGCGCACAACGCCAACCTGCGTTGCTACTGCATCCTGCACGTCCCTGAGCGGGGCAACATCAAGCTGCTCGCGCGAAATTGCGAAGCTGCTTGATGCCTGCTCGACGTCCATGAGCGGCCGTTCACCAACGATGACGATTTCATCTTCGGTGGACAGTACGGCTTCTTCGAGTTCGATATTCAGCGTTGTGGCCTGACCGTCAACGATCTGAATCCCGGTGAAGAGCTTTGTTTGAAAGCCGATGTACGAAACGTTAACGGTGTATGCGCCGGCAGATATCCCGGGGATGTCGTAGTCGCCGTTGATGTCAGTGGCGGCCCCGCGGTTTGTGCCGGATATAATGACGTTGACACCGATCAGGCCTTCACCCGTGACGGCGTCAGTTACGCGTCCGGTTAGGCGACCTTGTGCACTGGCATCCGGTGAGAATCCGAGGGTCAGCGGTAGCGACAGCAGGACTGCGGCAAGGACTGATAATATGCGTCGGTGCGTCGTTGGCACTGGATGGTCAGGTCGTGGTATCGAAGGTTGTCACCTGGCGCTACTGTGGGAATCCGAGTTCCGCGAGCATCATTTTAACCAGCGTGCGCGGCGCCTCCGGGTCTCCGTCTGACCCCTCGAAATACGGTGAGCCATTGAACGTGTTGATCAGTGGTATTGCGAGGAGCGCCACCTGCTGGTCGGTTGAGATTGAAGCGACCGTGTTTGAGCCAAACCAGACGCCGGAGCTGCCACTTCGCGTGCGGTATTGATACTGGCCTTCAAGGAGGGCGCGCTCACTGCCTGAGTCAACGATGTAGGGAAGCGTCCCAAGAATCGTGGAGCGGGACCTGAGTTCAGGTAGCGTCGTCGCACCTGCAGACGGCGTAAAGAGTGAGTTGGAGGTGATTCGCATCGTGTTCGTCAGCGAATCGGGGAAGGTGATGAAATCCGACAACGGCAGAA
>JAUIJQ010000495.1 GCA_030431165.1 Rhodothermia bacterium
ACGAGATCGGCACGCTGAGCTCAATTGCCTCGCCGGCAACAAGCGCCTGGAAGTCCGCGTGGATTGGCTCGTTCCGTACCGGATCGAGATCCACTGACTTCAGGATGCAGTCATAGGACTGACCGTCGAGATCGACCTGGAGGCGATGGAGTTCATCGGTAAAGACAAGGCGGTGCAGTTCGAGCCCGTCCATGGAGAAGTGCACGCTGTCGATCGAGTGCCCGTACAAGACACAGGGAACACGTCCCTCTTTGCGCGTGATGCGCGACGCCTTTTTCCCCAGTTCGCGGGGCTTCGCCGCAATCGTAATGACATCCATGGTTCGTTGACTACGTTGAGTTCGGTCTATCTGGAAGGGTGATCAGCTACGAAACAAAAAGCGTAGAGATCGAGTGGTCGGTTGAAATTCTGCGGATGGCATCCGCGAACAATCCGGCGACAGAGACGACTTCGATTTTGTCGACCTGCGTTCTCGCCGGAATCGAGTCGGTGACGATAAGCTTGCTTATCTCAGATCGTTCGAGGCGATCATAGGCCGGGCCGGATAATACCGGATGGGTACAGGCCGCGATGATCTCGCGGGCGCCGTTTTCGCGGAGCGCCTTGGCGGCACCGCAAAGCGTACCGGCTGTATCAATAATGTCGTCGATGAGAATCACGTTCTTGCCCTTGATCTCACCGATGATGTGCATGACCTCGGTTTCGTTCTGCCGCGGTCGCCGTTTGTCGATCACGGCGAGGTCAGCACCCATTCGTTTCGCGTAGGCGCGGGCGACCTTGAGCGAGCCGACGTCGGGGGCCACAACGACAATATCATCCAGACCCATCGCGAGCAGGTGATCCACAAACACGGCTGAGCCGTACAGGTGGTCCACCGGAACATCGAAGAATCCCTGGATCTGCGGTGCGTGCAGATCCATCGCGAGGACGCGGTCGATACCTGCCGTCGTCAGCATGTTCGCGAACATCTTCGCAGCAATCGCAACACGTGGTTGATCCTTGCGCTCCTGTCGGGCGTACCCGAAGTACGGGATGACAGCCGTGATCCGATCAGCCGAGGCGCGCTTGGCCGCGTCGATCATCAGCAGGAGTTCCATCCAGTTGTCGCCGCGCGGATGTGTACTCTGAATGATGAATAGATCGGTGCCGCGAATCGACTCCTCGTATCGAACGTAGATCTCTCCATCTGAGAAGTTCTTGATCGTGACCTTTCCGAGGTCCTGACCAAAAGCTTCAGCAATGCGCTCGCCCAGTGGCAGGTTGGACCTGCCCGAGAAGAGCGTAATGGGACGGGATGATGATCCGCCGAACATGGAGCGATTAGATGAATGTGAGCTTGCCTGCTGCCCGGGGAGGACTCGAACCTCCACATACGGCTCCAAAGGCCGCTGTCCTGCCATTAGACGACCGGGCAGTATCGGATTCGGGAGGCTTCGTGGCCACGTTACAGACCGGTAAAATTACGAATCGGCCGGAACGGATGCCAACCCGCGCGCATACCCTCTAACCACGAACGCAAACCCACCCGGCCGCCGAATCCTTTGGAAGACGGCGTGTTACTTCCCGTTCCGTACAGCCCGGCGATGCTGAGTCCCGCGATTGAAGATTACCTGAAGACGATCTACAAGCTCCAGGCACCTGACGGGACCGGGGTCTCGACCTCCGATATATCGCGCGCAATGGACGTTGCCCCGTCCTCAGCGTCCAACATGGTCAAGCGGCTGGCCGGCCTGAAGCTCGTCGAATACCGCGCATACCGTGGCGTTGTTCTCACCGAGGCAGGTGAAAAGATTGCGCTGGAAATCATCAGGCACCACCGCCTGCTGGAAACCTACCTGCGGGAAGTCATGGGCTTCGACTGGGACCAGATGCACGCCGAGGCCGAGCTCCTCGAGCACCACATCTCGGAGGAGTTTGAAGATCGGATCGAAGCACTACTCGGCTACCCGACGCACGACCCGCATGGTGATCCGATTCCCTCGCGCGACGGTGTCGTTCCAACAATCCTCGCGGTCCCGCTCTCGCCGGTGCATGTGGGCAAGCGCGTCGTGATCGTGCGCCTGACCGAGCAGGACCCGGAACTGCTCACACGCTTCGAACAAGCCGGGCTCCTCCCCGGTGCAAGGATTCTTGTATCCGAGGCGCACTCCGGCGATGACGCGCCCACTGAGTCGGGCCTAATGCTTGAAGGGCCAACGGGATCGACGGAACGCGTTACGATCGACGTTGCGAAACACCTGCTCGTTCGGGTTGACGTTAACGAATCGTCTAGCCCGGACTCAGTCGCTCTCTAGTATCGCGTACGTCCGGGGAATGCCTGCCACGCCTCAAAGGGCGCGGCCGCCCCGCTCTTATCCAGCTGCCGCATCGGGATTGCACGTACTTCAACGGGCCTGGCAATCTCCTCGTAGATGTAGCTGTCGTCGAACCCGTTCCGGGCCGCCTCGTGTCGCGTAGCCGCGAAGTATACCGCCGCTGGGCGCGCCCAGTAGATCGCACCAAGACACATCGGGCATGGCTCACACGAACAATACAGCTCACACCCGTCGAGCTGGAACGAGCCGAGCTGCGCACACGCGTCGCGAATCGCAACAACCTCTGCATGCGCCGTCGGATCGTTCGACTCGGTGACCCGGTTTGCGCCGCGCCCGATAATCTCACCGTCGCGTACTACGACGCATCCGAACGGTCCGCCCCCCTCAGCCACGTTCTGCACTGCAATCGCAATGGCCTCGCCCAGGAATCTGGAGGCTTCACTCATGTACTGACCCTACCTTCACTTTCCTTTGTATCTACCCCGATCATCACTTCGGATATTCTCCCCGCACAAGCTAACCACCAAAGTGCATGCGCGCCTCCGAAAGAACGCGTCACCTTCAGCAGAGTGACATCCGAGCCATCTCGAAAAAGATCAACGCCGTCAAGGGAATCAACCTTGGGCAGGGCATCTGTGACATGCCGACACCCGCGCCAATCCGCGAAGCGGCGAAGCGTGCGGTTGACGAGAACAGGTCGATCTACTCACATTACGCCGGCGTCGCTTCTCTTCGCGAACGTATCCTCGAGAAGACCCGATCGTACAACAACATCCCGCTGGACTCCGTTGATCAGATTGTCGTCAGTGCTGGATCAACCGGTGCATACGCCACGACGTTGCTGGCGCTGCTGAATGCCGGC
>JAUIJQ010000496.1 GCA_030431165.1 Rhodothermia bacterium
CCAGGGCCACCACCGAGCCGATCGACTCCGCCATCAGTTCGATCAATTCCTCGTCGAGCGCTCCAAACGGCTCACGACTGTAGCGGGAAACAAAGCTGATCGTACCGAAAGGCTTTCCGTCCACAAATACCGGTGTCCCTATGTACGACTCCATCCCCTGAAGCAGGCCATCAGACTCGCGCCGGCGCTGTTCCGAGAGGGAACTGAAGGTAACGGTGCGGCCGCGTCGGAGTGTTTCGGCGCACAGGCTGTGTTGTAGCGAACGAACGCGCTCCGACCCAAGCTGGTGAAGCTGGATGGTTGATGTTAGTACGTCAAATTCATCGTCGCGGAACTCGTTCACCAGGCCGATCTCCATTCCGTACACATCACGCCCGATGGCGAGAAACTCGTCCAGCCGCGGAATCAGGTCCAGGGAAGTCTTTGCTCGGAGTGAATGGATGCGCTTCAGTCCGTCGGTGAAATCTGACAGAGCCTTCGAAGATCGGATCTGTTCTCCAACCAGGCGCCCGTGCTCAATCGCGATGGAGACCTGGTTGGCAATCGCCTCCATGAGGTCGATGTCCTCGTCCGCGAAATCAGGTTCATCTTCGGTGTTCACGGCGGTCAGAATGCCGAGCACGCGATCTTGCGAATACAGCGGTACCTCGATGATCGCACCCGTTCTCGACGCTTTTCGCCGGTCACGGTCGAACGCGTTTTCTCTGGGGTCGTCGTGCCCGTTGAGCAGCATGAGGGGTTTCCGCTCGGTGAGTACCCATCCGGAGATACCCTGCCACACTTCCGAGAATGGCGGTGGATCCATGCGTCGATCGGGCGCACAGCTCTGCACAAAATCGACCACGGACTCTTTGTCTACGTCGATGTGCTGAATGCGCACGTCTGATGCCGGCAGTGCTTCCGCAATCGACGAGACGATGTTCTGGAAGAGGTTCGGAAGGCTGGTGTAGCTGATCAGGGATTGGCCAACAGCGTGTAATGCCTGGGCGCGTCGCAGCGCCTGCTCCAGCTCGACGACGCTGCGCCCGCCGATCGTACTGGATTCACTGACCGCTTCCGTGTCGGACGGATCCTGAAGCTCGTTCTCATGCCTGATCGCGGCTACGATCTCCAGTGGAATTGCGCCATCCTCGGAGGGGACGACATGGATGCGTACGTTGACGCGAATCCACGCCCCCGAGCTGTGACGCATCCGGATTGAGGTCTGGGCGGTGGCACCCGTTACGACGCCCACCTGTCGCAGGCGATCTACGTCGTCGGGGTAAACGAACTTGAAAATGGATCGCCCCGGAAACGATTCACCGGTGTAGCCAAGGACCGTCTCGGTTCCAGGAGACGCAAACAGTACGGTACCGTCGCTAGTATATCGAAGAAGGGCTTCGTGAGAACAGTCGACGAGTCGCGCGAGTCGCGCGTGATTCTCCATGGCGGCGTGGAGCTCGAGCCGAATCGTGGCAATATTCTGCTCCAGCGCCTGGACCTCCTGTTCGAGGGTATCCGGCTTCATCGTAGATCGAAAAAGTGTGGGAATACTAAATATTCGCCCCTGGAAATTTGGGGCGGTCAAATACTGCGCAAGGTATCGGCCGGTTTGTGGGAGGCATTACCGGCCGTCAGGTGGGAATAAGACGACCGATGTCGTTGTCCAGAAGGGGAGTTCGGAGCGCCGACTTATCGGAACCGACGTAGACCTACTCGTCGCGGCACCAAGACCCGGGGCCGGTTGAGTCCGATGGGCAAAAACACCGCCCCACGCGGAAACGAAGCGAATGTCAGACACATTGTTTGGATTGGGGCGTTCAAATGTGTCAGATTGCAATCTCGGCGACCGGCATGAAGCTGATGCGCCAAGAAACCACTTTGTCCCGTTCCAGTTATGGGACAAGGCGGTTCAACAACCATTACCAGGTATGATGGTACGAAACCTCAAGGCGGCTCTTGTGGCGGTGCTGCTGTTGGTACCAACAGCGACGTCGGCGTTTGGGCAGTCGGCAGATCTTGATGCCGGCATCATGGCTTTCCGTGAGCAGCGCTACGACGATGCTGAGCGGCTGTTTAGGCAGGTCGTTGATGCGGATCCCGAGGCATCCGAGGCGCACTTCCTGCTTGCGCGAATCTACTTCGAGACGCCACTCAAAGACAGGCGCAAAGCGAACCGCGCGCTTGACCGGGCGATCGAACTGGAACCCGAAAACGTGCAGTACCTGGTCGCGCGACTTATCCATCTGAGAGAGGAGTCGTGGAACTTCATCACCGACAAGCTGCGCGAATCAAGACGACGAACACTTGCGCGTCAGATTCTCGAGCTCGATAGTCTGAACGCATTCGCCCACGAAGAAATGGGCGTAGGATACATTCGGGACTTCTGGCGCTACCGCAACGCGATCATGATGCCCGGCTTTGACCTTGCGCGCCGCTGGCGCGTACCCGGCGGACCGGAATCCGGCGACGAGGAGTTTCAGACTCCGCTGGATATCAGTGTGGATGCGGGTGATGAAGGTAGTCAGGGCCGCGCTCCCTTGCCGCTCGACAATCCCGACGCGCTCAACGATTTCCTGACGCTTGGTCAGGAGCGTCTACCTGAGTTCTCTGAGCCCGGCCAGGTTTTTCTTGCTGACGAGTTCGATCTGCAACGGCTCGAGTCAAACGGCGTGCCTGTGCGCGACCTGAGCAAGCGTGCAACGAGGGTGTACAATCGTGCTGTCGCCCATTTGCAGGCTGCATTGAAGGCCAATCCGCGCCAACGATCGGTCTACGACGAGCTAGTCAAGGTATATGCGCTTCGCGGTGACTACCAGCAGGCGCTGACCGCGCTGCAGCAGATGTACGTCTTCTTTCCGGACGACCCGGGTATGTGGATGTACCTCGGGCTCGCCAACTATCGAGCGGGAAATCCGGAGGCAGGTGCAAAGAGCTTCGAGCGTGCGCTTGACCTTGCATCTGATGAAGTGCGTGCGGTGTTCGAAGACATCCGGTTTATCGTTCCCGAAGACGAGCGAGATGCATACGACAGTGATCCTGTCGGGTATGCGGCCCGGTTCTGGACGAGCAAAGACCCGCGTTACCTCACGCCTTATAACGAACGGAAGATTGAGCACTATGCTCGGCTTGTCTATGCTGATTTGTTGTACGGTGTACCGCAGGTAGAGCGTCGCGGGTGGGATACCGAGCGTGG
>JAUIJQ010000497.1 GCA_030431165.1 Rhodothermia bacterium
GCTCTTCTGGGTGGTAGACGAAGAAGGTCAGCATCGCGGCCAGGGCCGTGTTGTTCCCGTCGATGGATACGAGCAGTACCGGCTGTTCCTGATGATCTACGGGCACCAGAAAGACGAGAGCATGTTGACGATCCGCGCAGTGAATCCTGACGACGGAGAAGTGGTCGAGGTCCTCGGTGGCATTCGGTACGAGTCGGATGCGCAGGTTGGGACGATCGCCAAGCCGCTTTCGCTCAATCTTTCTGCAGCGTGGAACGAAGCCGACGCCGACCAGCAGGAGGACCTGCCCGGTGAATTTGGATTGACGGCGAACTTCCCGAACCCGTTCAGGGAAACCACGACAATCCATTACGAGCTGCCCGAAAAGGCGAAGGTCAAACTCACCCTGTTCGACATGCTGGGGCGCGAAGTCCGGCGGATCGTTGACGGTGAGCAAGAGGCTGGCCGGTACGATGTGCAGCTTGACGCACGCGGACTTGCATCGGGTGTCTACATGTACAGGATGAAAGCCGGCGACTTCGTTGAAACGCACAAGATGACCATCGTGAAGTAGGTCGGCGCCAATTCGTACCCGTGGTTTGCCAGCTCCGACTGAGCGATGTATCAGCTCCAAACGAGATCCAATGCAACAAAGAAGACGTCAGAGATCTGTGGCACGCGCCCTCACCTGTATGTTACTGTTCGGATTGACATGGTCAGTGCGCGTCGATGCACAGGCTCCGGAGTGGTCGGTAAATCCCAGTGAGTTCGCGGGGACGATGTCGGTAACGAGCATGGTGATGTTGTCGGGGGAAGTAGCATCCCCCGACTCTGGTGACCGGGTTGGCGCATTTGTGAACGGACAGGTGCGCGGTGTCGCCAGCCCGATCCAGGTCGGTGACCGATGGTTTTTCTTTGTGACCGTGTTTGGCCAGGCAAATGGCGAACGCGTGTCGTTCAAGTACTACAGTGAAACGGGCAACGCCGTCCACTCGGTTTTTGAAGAGACGACGTTTGGTACCGATCGGATACTGGGCTCGACGACAACGCCGTTTCTGCTTACGGCAGATGCGTCAACATCGGTTCGCGATGCGACCGGCACGCCCGCGCCGGCCGTCGTTCTGCTGCACGGCAACTATCCTGAGCCCTTTATCGACGAAACGACCATTTCGTACACACTGACGCGGTCTGGTGATGTAAGGTTGCTCGTGTACAACATGTTGGGGCAGCGGGTTGCCACGGTAGTTGATCGACACCAGGGGCCGGGCGTCCACGAAGCGCAGTTTCTTGCCGGCTCACTACCGGATGGGCGCTACTTCTACCAATTGTTCACCCCGGATGCCACCGTCTCCCGGCCAATGACGCTGCTGCGGTGAAGATAGTGGGACTCACGGGGTTGCGGGCAAAGCGCGGACTGTGGTGCACTGCATTGGTATTGGCGTTGGTCCAACGGGCCATCGGTGCCTCTGTGCTGGTGACAATCTTCGCATTGATAACGGCGGTTGTTCCGGTCTTTGTCCCGGTCGTTGTTGCATCCGCTCCGGTGACGGCCACGACCAGAGCGACGGAGGTAGGCGGCGCGGAGGCAGAATCGACGCCGGCAGAATCGACGCCGGCAGAGTCGACAAGTGCCGATCCGGGGTGGATTCCAGTCTCGGGACTTCCATACTCAATGACGCTGATGCTTCTGGTGGAGCGTAGTGGGGTGGTCATGGATGATCCACTTGACAAGCTTGCCGTGTTTGCCGGCTCAGCAGTGCGCGGAGTTGCTTCGCCGATCGCAGTTTCTGACGCGTGGGTCTTCTTCGTGACGGCCGCCGGCAACAATAATGGCGAGTCATTGAGCTTCCAATTCTACGACGCTTCTGCTGATGAAGTCATTGTGATGTGTGAGGGCCTCCTGTTTGAATCCGACGCTACAAGGGGAAGCGTCCAGCAACCGTACGTGCTGCACGAGGATGGAATGTCGGCGCCGGATTGTGCGTTGTCGTGGGCGGTTCCCGATGGGTTTCAGCAGCGCATGCAGGTTTATGTGTCGGTGTTCTTTTCAGGTGTGCGATCGCTGGATCCGGACGACCGGGTGGTCGCTTTTGTTCGTGGTGCGAATGGCGGCAGCGAAGTTCGGGGGGTGGGTCAGCCTTTTACCGCAGGTGGTGAACAGGTCTTTGCGGTCGAAACGTGGGGCGCGTCAAACGGTGAGCAGATCCGGTTTCGATTGTACCGGCAGTTGACCGGGCTGACCGTTGAGGCACTGCAGTCAGCGACATTCTACGCTGGCGCACCGCTCGGTTCGGCAAGTCTGCCCTTTAGACTGGATGCCGATGCTGCGCTCCCCGTCGAGTTTGTGTCGGCGCGTGCTGTGACGGTCGATGACTCAGCTTTGCTTTCCTGGGAAGTTGGTGGCGAAACGGGACGCGTTGTTGGTTTCGAGGTGGAGAGCCGCAGACTCTCGACGTACGATGACGAGCTCGGTCCTACACAAAACTGGACGCTAGTTGCCAACGCTGCTCCGACGGCCGGGCGTCTGTATCGCGTTCGAATCGACGGTCTTCTGCCGGGGCGGCACCAACTTCGCATCAGCGTCTTGCACGACGATGGTGCGAGAGCATACTCGGATGTAGTATCGGTCGACATCGAGACTCAGTCCAGGCTGGTTCTCTCAGCGCCGTACCCGAATCCTGCCGCGACACAGGCGCTGGTTCACCTGGCACAGTCGGTTGAGGGACCCGTTGAAGTTGCGTTGTACGATGTGTCGGGTCGTCGGGTTAGAACGCTGTTTGACAGCGGACTTCCGGCCGATGCGACCGTTCCCTTGTTGATCGACACCCGCGGTCTTGCGAACGGACGTTTCACAATTGTGGCCCGAAGCACAACAGCTGTACGGTCGCGTACACTTGTCGTGGTTGGTTCATGAGCACGACCATGCCGCCATCCGCGCTGCAATCTCAACGAATTGGAGCACCGACGACTGCGTGTCCCCAAATTGAGAAGATGTCGATTCTCGTGGTCAACGACGACCCCGACATGCGCGCGTATGTGAAGGCTTGTCTGCGGTCGCTATCGCCGGAGCGAGTGCGAGAAGCATCCGATGTTTCCGGGGCGCTTCACGAAATACGGCTCGCGAGGCCCGACCTCATTATTGTGGATAGCGTGATGTGCGGGCAGGAGGCGGGAGAGTTGGCCACACTACTTC
>JAUIJQ010000498.1 GCA_030431165.1 Rhodothermia bacterium
GTCCGATAGCTGCTCATTCTCGGCTCTGAGTCGCGTGATTTCCTTGACTGCGGCGGCCACGTTCTCTTTCAGCGTGGCGAGGGATGGCGCCGAATGTATCTGCGGCATGATGGCCATGCGTCTGAACGGAAACGTTTGTTAATGCGCCATTTATTGTCGCCAGAACCGCGTCAATATACAAGCCTACGCACGAAGTTCACCACCGTGCGCAGCGCGTAATCCGGCAACAACAGCCTTGACTGCGGCGTCGACCTCTTCGTCTGTCAGCGTGCGGTCGGTGCCGAACTTCATCGATATCGCCACGCTTTTCTTGTCATCTGCGACACCCTTGCCGCGGTAGATATCGAATATATCGGTATCGACCAAGAGAGGACCGGCGTTGGCCCGTGTTGTCGCCAGGAGAGAGGCCGCCGGAACGCCCTCGTCGACAACCACAGCCAGGTCACGACCAACTTCCGGAAAGCGGGCAACCGGTGTGTAGCGCGGGCGCTCAACCGGATATGCTTCGACCAGACGCGACAGATTCAACTCCGCAAATACAACGGGCGCCTGAAGGTCCAGCCGCTTGGACTCGCCATCGGTCAAACGGGCAATAATGCCGAGCGCCATGCCGGCGACTTCGACATGTTCACCGTACTCGATGTACTCGGCCAACGACGTATCGTCTGCTCGAGTAAAATCAACCGTCACACGTAGCCTGTTCCCGATGGCTTCAACGACCCCTTTGAGATCGAAGTAGTCTGTGTTGTCTGGTTCGGCGTCAAAGGCACGCGGCGCGCGCGGTCCCGACGCGAGCAAGAGAAGCGATGTGTGTTCCTCATACCCGCGCACAACACCCGAAGAAGCCTGCGCGTCTTTTGCGAAGATGTTGCCGACCTCAAACAGCCGTAGTTGCCTCTGGCCGCGGTTGCTGTTGTACTGCAAAGCGGGTAGCGCGCCGGCCAGCAGGCTGGGCCGGAGTGTCGTCATCTCAGACGTTATCGCGTTTGCAGTGACGACGGGTGATCCGGTTGCCGTTGAGATCGTTCTGTCGCTGAAGCGGGTAGCAACCTCCTCTGAAATGAGGCTGTTCGTGTAGATCTCCCTGAACCCACTTCCCAGCGCCACTTCGTGTACGCCGCGAAGCACTTTGTCGACCGGGCGATCGGTTGGCGTGAAGTTCGGAACGCGTGTCGCTTCAGGCATCGGAAAGGCATCGTAGCCGTGCAACCGTGCGATCTCCTCAATCACGTCGATTTCGCGCGTGATGTCGGGGCGATTGCTTGGGATCGTGCAGGCGACACGATCCTGCGCCCTTCGTTCCAGGGTGAATCCAATTGCCGACAGGAGACGCTCGACATCGGAATAGGGAACATCACCTCCAAGGTGTCGCGCAATCTGCGGAAGGCGCAACGTGACGGTGCGCACCGGCTGCGGCTTTGCCCGAATATCCAGGATGCCGTCGAGCGTTTGGCCGTCGCCCAGCTCCGCGATAAGCGATGCCGCTCGCGCCACGGCGCGAGCCTGACCGTCAGTATCGACACCGCGCTCAAAGCGGTACGACGCGTCGGTCTGAAGCCCTAGTGCTTTTGCCGTTGACCGAATTGCCGCCGGGTTCCAGTAGGCGCCCTCGATCAGAACGTTTGTCGTGGCATCCGTTACTTCGGTGTTCATGCCTCCCATGATGCCCGCAACGCCGATTTCCCTCTCGCCGTCACAAACCATCAAGGTACCGGCTGGAAGTACGCGCTCCTTCTCGTCGAGCGTCGTGAACTTCGACTCGCCCGCAGTTTCTCGTACGACGATTCGCTGTCCCGCGATGGTGTCGAGGTCATACGTGTGGAGCGGTTGCCCCAGCTCCAGCATAACGTAGTTCGACACGTCAACGACGTTGTTGCGGGGGCGCAGGCCAACCGCACGTAGCCGTGCCTGCAGCCACGCAGGCGAGGGCTTGATCGTAACGCCACGTACAATCATTGCCGCAAAGCGCGGACAGCCATCGGGCGCCTCGATGTCGATTTGCACGGCACCAGCCACATCACCCTCGTCGCCGGGTATCGAGACGTCAGGCATCTTGAGCGGGTTCTGCGTAATCGCAGCGACATCGCGGGCCACACCGACGTGGCTCGTTGCGTCTGGTCGATTTGGTGTGATCGCAATGTCGATTACCGTGTCGCCGACGGGCTGCCCCGAGGATGCCAGGACCGAAGCCACGGGTTCGCCGATGGGCGATGATGGATCCAGAACAAGAATGCCGTCGTGGTCATCACCAAGGCCAAGCTCGTCCTCGGCGCAGATCATTCCCTCCGAGACCTCACCACGAATTTTGGATCGCTTGATCTTCAGAGCGACCCGGGCACCGGGGTTATCGCGGTCGGGAAGGGACAGGACCGTTCCAACTGTTGCAACGGCGACGCGCTGTCCCGCTGCGACGTTGGGAGCGCCACAGACGATGTGAAGCGGTGCGTCGGCACCAACATCCACCCGGCAGACCGAGAGGCGGTCAGCGTTCGGATGTTTCCCGGATTCCACTACGTGCCCGACTACCACGCCCTCCAACTCGGCGCCGAAGCGGTCAATCGACTCGACTTCAAGTCCGCACATCGTGAGGAGTTCAGCGAGCTCCTCAACGGGCAGATTGTGGTCGACGTGAGCAGAGAGCCAGTTCGTGCTGATTTTCATGACAATACGGGACTACTTGAACTGGTCAAGGAAGCGGACGTCGTTTTCGTAGAGCAGTCGGATGTCGTCGATTCCGTACCGCAGCATGGCTATGCGCTCGATGCCCATTCCAAATGCATAACCGGCGTAGCGCTCTGGATCGACGTCGACTGCTTCGAGAACATTCGGGTCAACCATGCCACAGCCCAGGATCTCGAGCCAGCGCCCGCCATCCGGGTGCGCAGGGTTCGCAAACCAAATATCCACCTCGGCGCTCGGCTCGGTAAACGGGAAGAAGCTTGGCCGGAATCGCATGCGTACGTCTTCTCCGAAGATCGACTTCGAGAACATCTGCAGGATGTACCGAAGGTCGCCGAGCGTTACATCGGTGTCCACATACAGCCCTTCTACCTGATGGAAGAGACAATAGGACTTGTATGAGATGGCCTCATTGCGATATACCCGTCCCGGGACAACGACCCGCACCGGTGGTCGCTGATTCTGCAGTATCCGGATCTGAGCGGGCGACG
>JAUIJQ010000499.1 GCA_030431165.1 Rhodothermia bacterium
AACGCGTCAAAGGGACGCCGCTCCATACGGCCGTTCCGATTAGTCCACCGACTTCGTTCGAGTCGATGACGCAGCGCATGGTCTTGAGAATCGACACGGCATGGCCGGCTTCGGCCTCCGCTACCACGTCGGAATACGTGATCGTGCGGGGCGTCGTCCCCGTGCCATCAATTGAGAGCGACCACGCCGCATTCGAAATGGCCGGCTCCTGCCAGTTCGGGATGGCGATCTCAGCGCCAACCTTAATAAAGAACTCGCTCGTAGGCGTAATGAACGGCAGCGAGCGACCGAACGTGATAGGCTCAACCAGGTTGGACTCACATGCCAGGGGCACGAAGGCGACGCCGACGGCAGCCGTTGATGTACGCACCAGAAACTGGCGGCGGCTGATGGTGGGCGATATTCTCTTGTCGGATGGGTTCACGGTGAGGTGGCCGGCACTTGAGGGTCAGTTGCTGCAGGGTCAGTTGCTGCGCCAGACAAAGCGATAGTCGAGCCCGAGGTAGATGTCGACGGATCGAATCGTGTTGCGACCGTACGGGGTGCCGAATACCTGAAGGTTGACGCCGCCGCCCTGGGGCAGCGAGAATCCGATTCCTCCGCCGACCTTTGCGTAGCGCTGTTGGGTTGGTATCGGGTTCGACACCGAGAAGCCTTCTGTTGGGGCAGTGATCGACCACGTCAGGTTGCCGATGGCCTGAATAAACAGCGCCCCAGCGACTGTGGCGCCGACCTCCGCTGTCGCCACAAACTCGTCGCCGTAGTCAGGCTTCTGGTCGGCAAAACAGTTGATATCGGATCCCACCTGGCACGCAGTGGTGCGCGACAACAGGTAGATCGACGACCGGTAGCGGTAACCCGCGCCGACCTGCAGGTACATTGGTGATGGCCACAACGAGCGCCCGTAGGTGAGAATCGCCTGGGCGTCGATCTGGCCGGCACCCGCGCTTGGCGCATAGTTTCGGGTGTAGCCGAGCGGGATTCCGAGCGCCACATTGAGGGCGAGGGCGTCGAGGGGGCCCAGTCGCATCATCGGTCGCAAGTCAAAGCGCGCCCCTACCAGCGCGGTGCCAAACCCGTACGTACGATACTTGAAGGCCGCGTCACGGATGATGATGCGCTTGTAAGGGATCGCGATAACCATCGTGCCGTGCTTTGCAACGCCCGACTCGAGGTACATGTAGACGCTTCGATCAAAGAAGGCGTTGTCGTCGACGTTGTCGGCGTACTGCTTTAGACGGCCGTCAAAAGTGTATTGACGAGCGGCCGTCGAAGCGCCGTAAGACAGCTTGATGTAGCCGGCGCGACGCGGCTGCACCCACGCGCCCTGGCCGCGCACCGGGACGGCAGCGAAAACGGCAGCCAGCGCAATGATGAGCGCGACCGTTCGGGTCTGTGAGAAAGGGTGGGCGACGGACAATGCGATGCGGGAGTACAGTTCTCTCGTATCGCTGGAGTATCGTCCGGATTAGCCTTTCGTGAAGCTGAGGCCAGTCGCGGCGCCTAGTCCCGACTGCGCGCCGGAGTGACGAGTCGGATGTCGTCAAAGTCGACGATGGCTTCGCCACCGGTGTCATCGGAATCGCTCCAGAGCGTTATCGACAGAGGCTCAGTTGGCGGGTCCCGGTCAAACACGCGCACGTAATCCTGGAATACGTTCCGGCGCACGTCCACCCAGTCCCCAACCGGGTCGACACCTGACGACGCCACGATCACTTTCAGGCGGCCAAACGAAACAACCGTACCCACGGGGAGGGTCGAGCTGTACGTGTACTTGATACTCTGGGGTCTGCCAAGCCAGTCGGTCTTGAACGTGACGTAGACGGCTCCACCGGTATCGTTGCGATCGCGCTCGTCGGCTCCCTCGGGAAGCGAGAGCGCCCGCCACGACCACTCAAGGTTGGGATGGTCCCGCAGATCCCAGTCAAAATAGCCTTCGCCATTCGGCATCGAGATCCGCTGTGCTTCACCCTGGGTGTACGCCCGAAGGAAAACACGACCACCTTCGCGGGTGACGACAAACTGCTCATCATCAGCCATGTAGCCCTCCAGGGCTTCGTACCGCTTGGTACGGCTGTTCAGGAATCGCCACCGCGACGGGAATTCGCCGACGGCGTTGTCGTCGAAGTTGTCCACAACAATGTCCGCCGGGCCCCCCGGCCCAACGGGCTGGAGCGCGGTAGACGGCAATACGCCGATCAGGAGTGCAAATGATATGAGAATCAGGCGTTCATGCATTGCAGGCGGTGTACGAGCAAGATGAGTGCCGGATCCATGCAACCCGGTGGGCACTCACTTGTGCACCCTGCGCAGCACCGCGACGCCCTTGGCGGACGCCACCCGCTCGATCGACCATCCGGCCATGCGTTGCCACTCGGTCAGAATGGCCGATTCCTCGCCTCGATCAGCGTCGTCGAGGACGACAGTTGCGTCTGCGCTGAGGTGATCAAGCAGCAACGGCAACGCGGGATATCGCGCACGAGGGCCGGTCTCGCGTGGTGGCCCGTCGACGATCAGCAGGTCGATCGATTCAGGCAGGTTGAGCCGCCGAAGGTCGTACCATCGCCAGGTTCCTCCATCAACCGCGACGTCGGCCAGCGGGGCGTGCAGGACCTCCGCGTTTGTGAGGCCGTGGCCACGTATCGTCCCGACCGTGTTCGACAGGTAGGCACTATCGTGGTCCAGCGAGGTGATGTGGCCGGCGCCGTTCATTTCGAGCGCGTATCCGACGACTATCGTCGATGCACCGGAACCCAGTTCCAAAACGGTTTGGGGCTGCTCGGTGCGCACGATCGAGAAGAGTGTGGCGGCGAGTTCGGGTGATGCTGCCCACCCGGTCATCGGCGGCAGCGGGCGGCGCAGCGGCAGCAGCTTCAGGAGCGCGTTGTAAGCCTGGCTGCTTCGGCGATTATCCTCAAGGCGAGCGTCAATTGATCGCCTTACATGGAGTATGGTCGTGACCACAAAGAGGGTGGACACCACAACCAGTACTTCGGTGCGCGCCGTCGGCCAGAGCAAGGTGCCCACGAAAAAGGTGGCAGCGAGGACGCCCAGGAGGAGTCCGAGCAGGCGGGTGTCGGCATGTTTGAATCGCATCAGCTACTGAACGATTTGAATGGGCCGGCGTTCACGGTCGCATTCGCAGTGGCATTCGCAGTGGCATTCGCAGT
>JAUIJQ010000500.1 GCA_030431165.1 Rhodothermia bacterium
GCAGCTCTTTGAGTCACGATCCGAAACAGTTGAGAATCGCCTTGTGCTGCGACACGACACCGATGCATTTCCTGATTCGGGCGAATTGCGGATGGCTGGTGTCGACACGGGCGAAAACGGATTCTTCGCGCGTGGTGAGTTTGAAACGATCACCCACCTCGATCAGATGGAGTTCGTCACTCCCGAGGAGATCGCGCAGCAGGTTGTACTTGAGATCAAAGGCAGCAACACCGGGATTGATGTGATTGCCGGTGTGGACAGCAATGTTATCTCTCCTTCTTATCGCGCCGGCGTACTGCGCAACACGGCGCTGGAAAAGCTTGCCCGAATCGAAGAGGAAACGCAGACCCATTCGGTTGCTGTCGGGCAACTCGGGCCGCCAGAGCTGTCCAAGCTTCTGTACGAGGCTTATCTGCTGAAGCTGACCTATGGGACGCTGCAGAACGTCATCGACGCCAGTGCCGGCGAAGCGGCACTGGCCGTCTATGACTTTATTCGAACGGAAGACGCGCTGCGTTCTACGATTGTGTCGATCGGGGTGCCGATACTGAGCCCGGACGGAAAGTCGATCATCCGGGGTCCACGAATCAACATCCCGGAGAGTATCTACGACGAGGTGGATGTTTCGACAGAAGAACTGGACAAGTGGGCCCGCAAGGGATGGGTTGACCTGCGTCCCTCAAACATCAGAACGTGGCAGGAGCGATTCCAGCGAATGCAGGCGGCCCAGCACATGCTCTCAACTGAGGGCACGGCGTCTATCTCCCGCTCAACCTATCTGCACGGGACGATCGAGATCGGGGCCGTCGTGGCGTGGATCTTCAACAACGAAGAAGACGGATACCGCATCAAGTAGTCACTAGATGCACTTGAAGGCCTCGAACGGCTCCTCACAGTCGTTGCAGTAGTGCAGGGCCTTACAGGCTGTGGATCCGAAGTAGCTCTTCATGACCGTTGCGCGCCCCCCGCATCGTGGGCAGGCGACAGCCCTGTCGAGGGCCCGCTGACTCGAGGTACCTTCGGGCGGGGCGATGCCATACTCGCGCAGCTTCTCGCGAACCTCGTTCGAAAGCCAATCCGTCGTCCACACTTCGTCGTACACTGTCTGTACCTGAACAGTACTGAAGCCAGCGTACTTGAGACGAGCCTCGACATCCATCGCGATTGCATGCATGGCGGGGCAACCTGAGTAGGTCGGGGTAATCCGCACCGTAACCGACTCGCCGAGCACGTCGGCACCCCTGACTATTCCCATCTCCACAATGTTGAGTACGGGAATCTCAGGGTCCGGGACGCCCTCCAGAATTGTCAGGATAGATTGCTCATCGGGCGTAGTCATAGCTCACCAGGATGCGCCGGGGTGCGACCTCGCGACAATCTGCATTTCACTTAGAAGGTGCCCCAGGTGCTCGGTGTGACGGCCACTGCGTGCTCCCGTAAAGTGATGCTTTACCGCTGGTGCAGCCAGATCGGCCTCATCCAGAACGCGTTCGACAGTCTCTGACCAAGCGGCACGCAGCACACTCGGGTTGGGTATCCATTGGGCACCAGCCAACGCAACAGTCACCGCATCCTCGTCGAACAACTCGCCGGTATAGCGCCACAGTTCGTCAAGCGCGTCCTGAGCCCGGCGTTTACTTTCCGCCGTACCCCCGCCAAAGCGACGTACCCACTCAGCCGTGTGTCGCAGGTGGTACGTTGTTTCTTTGACCGCCTTCGCCGCAATACCAGATAACGCGCCGGTAGCATTCGCGGCGATATGCGTGTACAGTGGCAACGCATACGCATCGTACAGGAACTGCCTGACAATCGTAAAGGCAAAGTCGCCGCGCGGAAGTTCAACAAGAGCGGCGTTGCGGAACTCTGTGGCATCACGGAAGAACGCCAGGTCGTCTTCCGACCTACCCTTGCCTTCCAGCTGCGCCGCCACGCGAAGCAGTGCGTCAGACCGACCAACCAGATCCAGCGCGATGTTGGCCAGCGCGATGTCCTCCTCGAGAGTCGGCCCGTGTCCGCACCACTCTGAAAGGCGGTGGCCAAGTACGAGCGCGTCGTCACCGAGGTACAGGAGGTACGCTCCAAAGGGCTCGCGGATTTCCGCCGGAATGTCCCGAGTCAGATCAGCGGCCTGAATCGTTTCGCTCATACGTCGCGCACACCCCGCGGTACCGTGTAGAATGACGGGTGGCGGTACGGCTTGTCGTCACCAGGATCAAAGAACGGGCCGGTGTCCCCGGGTGCACTTCCGGTTATGTTCTCACTCCGCACAACCCAGATACTGAGCGGATGAAACCTGCGGGCATAGACATCGCGGGCGTTTTGAAGCGCCATCTCATCGTCTGTGGCACGTACGCTCCCGGCGTGTTCGTGTGCCCCGCCCTGCTTGAGTTGCAGGAATACTTCGTAGAGCACGGTGTCGGTCATACGCTTGCGTTGTTTTCGGCGCGTCTTGCAGCGTACCGGGCGGCGGCGTCCCGAACCCACTGGCCGTCGTCATGAGCGGCGCGGCGCGCCTTCATTCGTTCCTGATTACATGGACCGTCGCCCCCGATAACCCTGTAGAACTCCGACCAGTCGATCTCGCCAAAGCGCCAGTCACCCGATTCTTCGTCGTATTCAAGCTCCGGATCGGGAATCGTGAGTTCGACTGCTCTTGCCTGAGGGACGGTGATATTTACGAAGTGCTGGCGGAGCGTATCGTTGCTTTTTCGCTTGATGCCCCAACGCATCAGATCACCACTGTTAGGCGAATCTGAATCGTGTGGACCAAACATCATGAGCGACGGCCACCACCACCGATTCACCGCATCCTGAACCATGGCGCGCTGCGCTTCGGTTCCCCCGGCAAGCGTCGCAACTATTTCGAAGCCCTGCTTCTTGTGGAAGTTCTCCTCTTTGCAAATCCGAATCATCGCACGCGAGTAGGGTCCAAACGACCCTTTGGCGAGCATGGTCTGATTGACAATCGCAGCTCCGTCGACGAGCCAGCCTATTACACCAACGTCGGCCCAGGTCAAGGTCGGATAGTTGAAAATGCTCGAGTACTTCGCCTTGCCTGAAAGCAACTGATCGACGAGTTCGTCCCTCGAAACACCCAGCGTCTCGGTAGCACTGTAGAGATACAATCCGTGGCCAGCTTCATCCTGAACTTTAGCGAGGA
>JAUIJQ010000501.1 GCA_030431165.1 Rhodothermia bacterium
TGAGGAGAGGAGCCATCGCTGTGTACTCGTCGTCGACGAGGCGCCAGGCCCAGTTGGACCCAACGGATCCTGGTTCGTTCATTCGCGCGTCGGCGCCAAGACCAAGAAGGTCCTGAACCGGGGCCACCACGACATCCGCGACAGAAGCGTACAGCGCGCGAAGGAAGTGGATGTGGAGTTCGTCTACCTGTTCATCCGCAAAACCGAGATACCGACGGCAGTACGCACGCGCTTGCTCGGTGACTTCAAGTGACTGCGTTGATCGGGGCTCTTCGTACCAACCACGCACGGTCTCGTTATCGTGCGTTCCGGTGTACGCCCAAAGGTTGCGGTCGTAATTGTGCGGCAGGAAACTGTTGTCGGGGCCAGCGTCAAAAGCGAACTGAAGGATGGCCATACCCGGATAACGATAGCGCTCCTTCAGCTCTCTCACGCCGGGCGTAATCAGCCCGAGGTCTTCGGCGATAATTGGTATCACACCGAGGTGGTGTCCCAGAGCGTCGAACAGCGCCGCGCCGGGACCGGGAACCCATCGGCCGTTTCGGGCGGTCGCTTCGTGCTCTGGTACTTCCCAGTACGCCTCGAACCCGCGGAAATGGTCGAGTCGGATAACGTCGTACATGCCGAGCGCCGCCCGCATCCGGGCAACCCACCAGGGGAAGCCCGACTGCTCCATTTTGTCCCAGCGATAGAGGGGGTTGCCCCAGCGCTGGCCGTCTTCGCTGAAATAATCCGGCGGTACGCCCGACACGTGGGTTGGTCGTCCATCTGCGGCGAGCCGAAATAAGCCCGCGTTGGCCCATACGTCGGCACTGTCATGTGCAACGTAGATAGGCACGTCACCAACGACATCAATGCCTTGTTGCCCGCAGTAGGCTTTCAGATCCTGCCACTGCGCGAAAAAGACAAATTGCCCGAACTGTTCGTCGAGTATCGCATCAGCCAGTTGGGCGCGAGCGTTCTGCAGGTCGGCTTCGTGGCGGTCGCGTAGCCCGACGGGCCAATCTGTCCAGCTTCGCTGCCCGTGGGCAGCCTTGATCGCCATAAACAGCGAATAGTCGTCGAGCCAGGACGCGTTGTCGGCTCGGAACGCATCAAAACGCCGGATCTGGTCAGCAGTGGCGATTTCGAAATAGCGGCGTCGAGCGGCGGAAATCATCTGGCCCTTTTCGCGGCGTACGGCGTCAAAATCAACCCGACTGGTGGCCGGATGCCGATAGTTGTCCAGTTCGGCTTCCGTCAACAATCCGGCTTGCGCCAGCAACGCGGGACTGACAAACGACGTGTTACCGGCAAACGTGGAGGGACTGGCGTAAGGCGAATCCCCGAATCCGACGGGGACCAGGGGAAGTACTTGCCAGTAGCGGGCGTGGGCATCTCGCAGGAAATCGACAAAACGATATGCGTCGGGACCGAGGTCTCCGATCCCGAACTCGCCCGGCAACGACGAGATGTGCAAAAGAATACCAGCAGAGCGCGGAAACATGTCTAGCAGGTCCGATTTGGCGACGCCGAACTTACGGAATCCCGTGGTATCCTGGCGCAACATCAGCGCAAACAGCGTCGTAACGATGCGCAGACAGAGCCGGCAATCGGTCTTCGGTGCGCGGTGTCAGTGAATTATCTCTGCTGTGATGGACGCCCTCTTTGATCAACTTGAGCCCGCCGACTACCTGTTTCTGGCTGAACTCCTCAGGAGCCCACTGAACGTGTATCCGGATCGCCGGCTCGTCCGTCTTGCCACCGCGTACGACGAGTCCGGCACCGCCGAAGACCATCGAGCGGTACACAATGAACTCGGACAGGTCCTTGGGTATCTGGGGAGTTCGGACCTGGCGTTTGCGGCGCGGCGCGCTACTGGCGGAGGCGGTGCCCTCGAGTTGCAGCAGGTCGTGGAGGACGTTGCGCGCGTGCTCGGCGTTCGCGTGACGCGATCGGCACCACTTGACAGGATGGTAGCCGAGGTGGCTGTGAGCTACGCCAGTGTCGCTTTCGGACGGATGGACAGGGACGAGCAACAGCGCTTGCTGGTTGAACTCGGCGTCGACGCTGATCAGGCTGTGCGGTTTGTCGGTCGCTCGGCCGGCGTATTTGCTTTGCCCGTAGCGATAAGCTTCTTGAGCAAAGTGGTCGTAGAGGGAATCATCAAGCGGATCATCCTCGGTACCATCGCCCGCATCGTAGGCGAAAAGATCGCGGGTCAGTTACTGGCGCTCATCATCGGTCGACTACCGTGGTGGGTGAGCTGGGTCGGCCCCGCTGCATGGGCTGGATCTATTGGCTGGACGGCTCTTGATCTGCAGGGCCCTGCGAGAAGGAAGACGATTCCGGCGGTACTGTATCTGGGCCTCTGTGTTGTTCGGAAACAGGGACTGGAGTACGCTGACTTTGGTCGATGAATCTGTTGTAGACGGCGCTTATGATCGCGTCGGCATCACCGCTTCGAATATCATATATCGTCGCGGTTGACACACCCGACGCTCCTGCCGTGTCTACGTAAACAGAATTCAGATCGCGACGGCGCTGGAATATTGACTGCATGGTGTAGAAGACCTGCATCTTGCTGTAGGGCAGAATCCAGATCCGCTTCTTGACGAGTCCGCGCCGAACGGCCAATCCGCGCTCGCCGATTGCAAATCCATGTGCCCGCCACTGTAGCACGGCGACAAGGATGAGCACGGGGCCGGCGAGGAGGACAAGCCACCACCTCGTCCAGATCGTTGAGAGAACCCCGGCCGCCACTGCCAGGGCCAGCAGGTAGCGAATCGACAGGCGGCCGATGCGCCTTGATGAAACATGCTGAAACGACTCAGGAATCTCGGCGTCAGTGAGGTGCGGTCGCAGAGCGCCGACCTCATCCCAGCGGGCAAACGGTGCGAGCACAGCGTGTCCCTGACTGCTGATGTCGTGCCCGATCGTCTGAACGCGCGCAATCCACCAGTCAAAGCGCTTCATTAGCGGATTGGAACCAAGAATGACGGCCTGTATGCGCCGTCTCGGGATCGAGCGTTCTGAAATCGTCAACAAGCCGGCACGCTTCGAGAGCTTGTCGTCATCGAGCCACAGCCTAAAGCGATGGAATTTGTTCACATTGACGGCGATCCCGCTAAGCCAGGAGAGCAGTGCCGCTGACGTGATTCCTATCACTGCGGCCG
>JAUIJQ010000502.1 GCA_030431165.1 Rhodothermia bacterium
CCTGTGTCAGGTGTGGCTGGTGTGTCACGTGTGGCTGGTGCGTCACGTGTGGCGGGTGTCGCGCAGCGCAGCAGCGTGTACTGCCTGCGCCGGTAACCACCACCGGCACCAGTTGTTCACGGCGCACAGATTATTCTACTGCGCTATGGCGTCCACGATGGCGGGTCGCTTGCAGGGAACGACTCCATGTGCGCCTCTGCGACAGGGTCGGGGCCGGTCGTCTCGCGGTCGGCCGCCACGTCGTTGACGGTAGCCGGATGATACTCAAACGGAGGTCGCCGTCTCAGCGGCCAGACATCAACGGACAAGCCGGTATGGCGCTGTATGATTTCAGCCGCAGACGTTACCGAGGCGTCATCGGGTGCGTCGACAAGATCAATAAACGCGAACGGCCCGTCGGCTGCGTAACTCGTCTTCCAAACGACGTTTGGGCATTCTGAGCGTACGATGTGCGAAAGCCCTCGCTCATCTACTTGCAATGCCTGTTGTACGTGTGGCGAGACACCTTCGGTATGTGTCGTGCGAATCGCAAGAATGAACGTTGCCATGTTCTTGTCCCTGTTGTTCTGTCGCGAATGTGCTTACGATCGCATTGTGATCGCGCCGGCAAACTCGGGGTACGCTGCGGTTAGTCTGTCTGCCTCCCCGAGTGTCCAATCGTCGAAGCTGAAGCCCGGCGCCATGGTGGTGCCAAGCAATGCAAAGCGTCCGCCTTCACGCAATCGTGAGCCCTGCCACACGCCACCGGGCACGACGTGCTGAACACGCATTCCCGCGTGTAGGTCGTGACCAAGCGTGATGAGTTGACCCGAACCCTCCGGGCTGAGCAGAAGGAGATCGACGGGATCGCCAAGGTAGAAGTGATACACCTCGTCTCCAATGAGTCGATGCATGACTGAGCAGCTGTCCGGCGTCAGCATGTAATAGATCGCCGTGCTGAGGCTACGATCGGCAGGGTAGTCGGCCGTCAGGACTTCCGGTGGCAGAGATTCTGACGAGCGATACGTCTCGGCATAGAAGCCTCCTTCGCCGGGCAACGGACTCAGCCCGAGCATCTGAATCACTTCGTCAGCGGTCACGGTGTTTACCCATTTGATCGGCTGCGCAAAGCTGCGGAGATGGCATCGTCGACAAGCGGTGCCATAATGGAGTAGCCGGTCCTGTTGGGATGAACGCCGTCGCCGGCAAGTTCAGGCCGCATGCCGTCATCGGCATCTGCCATTGCACCGTGGTAATCAACGTAGCCTAGCTCGTTTGACTCGGCATACCGGCGCATCCAGTTATTCAGCGCCACGATCTTGGGCGCGGGTTCCAAGCCTGGTCGCCACGGATAGTCGGCCACGGGCAACACCGAACTCATAATCACGCTGATGCCCGCGCTTGAGGCCAACTCAGCCATCGAAGCGAGGTTGCCCTGGATGTGCTCAAGCGTGACAACGCCGGTGTTGCCTGCGATGTCGTTTGTGCCCGCCAGGATAACGACGACATCGGGTTTCAGGTCGAGCACGTCCTGGCGAAAACGAACCAGCATCTGTGCCGTTGTTTGTCCGCTGATGCCGCGACCCACGTAAGCTTTTCCGGCAAAGGTCTCGTCGAAGAGCGGCGCCCACCCTTCGGTAATCGAATCGCCAAAGAGAATGACGCGGTTGGCGCCGGGTGCGGGTACACCAAGACGCGCATTGGCGGCTTCATAGCGATCCAGTGAGGCCCATTCGTGAACGGTGTCGGTTGGGTTTTCGGTCGTTGTGGGTGGCACAGGTTGTGGGGAGTTGGAGCACGCGGCCACAGTGGTTGCGGCTAACGTGATCGCAAGTGAGAGGATGGCAGCGCGCGTGGAATAGTGGACTGTGACAGTTGCCGATGTGCGAATCATTGTCACTGCTGCGCTATTTTGCGGATGACACAATCAGAAGGGCCATGATAAAGAAGATCCCCGTACTTCTCGGCGTTGTGACGCTCGCGTTGCTTCCGGTCTGTAGTCCCGTACAGGCGCAGGCCACAACAGAGGCGCTGGACGCGTTTTGGGCTGAGGTCTCCCGTACTGTTGGTGAGGGCGACTTTGAAGGTTATGCCGCCACGTATCACGAAGACGCCGTTCTTGTGAATCTGGCATCCGGAACGAGTTATCCGATCGCGGATGCCCTTGCCGGGTGGAAAAGCGGATTTGACGACACAAAGGCGGGTCGGATGAAGGCGTCCGTTACCTTCCGTTTTACGCAGCGACTGCACGACGAGACGACGGCCCACGACACCGGAATCTTTGAGTACACCGCCACGCCGGCGGGCGGTGAGCCAACCGTTTATCGCGTCCATTTTGAAGCACTGCTCGTGTATCGCGACGGGTGGAAGATGGTAATGGAGTACCAGAAGGAGCAGGCATCCGTCGCTGAATGGGAGGCGATCGAGCAGTAGCGCGTCAGTCGGGTTAGAACGTTTCGTGCTCGAATCGAATGCCGTCCGTAACGTCGATGACGGCGGAATAGATAATCGGCAAGGCGACACTCGTCGAGTCGTCAAACCAGTGAAGCGTTCCAGAGACAACGGCCTCGCTCGTGGATAGTGAGTCCACGTCGTAAGACGCCCACTCGATTCGATGCGGCGGGGACCAGCTCTCGCGTCCGTAGGTCGCTTCCAGTTGAGCTCGAGAGCTCGCTCGTCGTCTGCCGTTGACAAAACGAGTGGCACCGTCAGCGGCGTAATACGACGCGATTGCAGCCGGATCACCACGCTCAATCGCTGCGAGGTACCGGTCCATGAATTGTGTCGCCTTAACTGTGATCGACCCGGGGCTCGCGGTTGTTGGTGTGGCAGCCTCGGATACAAACGCCACAATGTCGCGCATCACGCGGGGCCCGTGTACGGTGCCAAAGAGATGCTGCGCGTGCTGCGACGCATCAAGCACCACGAGTTCCTTGGGATCAGGTAGTTCGTTGAAGTGATCAAGCAGGGGAGGAAGGCGGGGCCCGGTTCCGCTCACATCACGACCCGCCATGATGTACAGCTTCGGTATCGTCAGCAGTCCGGCATCAACGTCGGGCACCGCGCCAAGGACAACGATGCCATCAAGGGCTGCGGCGTCTTCTGCGGCCGATTCGGCAACAGCGTAACCGCCCATGCTGCCGCCAACGGCAAAGATTGACTGCGAACCCGAC
>JAUIJQ010000012.1 GCA_030431165.1 Rhodothermia bacterium
CCGCAAGCCGCAGACGATGATCCCCGTGTGTATGTCGAAGTCGGCCTCTGCCGCTTGCAGGCCCTCTCTGACGGCATCGAGGGCTCCCTGGAGGTCAAGCGATTCGCGCGTATGCAGGATGGGCGCAAAGCGGACTTCGAGATACCGAACGTTCTCGGCGGCGTTGTCTTCAGCGAGTTCGTACGCGGCCCGGTACAGCGACTCGTGCGACTGAAGCAGCGGAATCGAGTAGCGGAACCACGACAGGTACTCTTCGAGCGTCGGAGAGTCGTCGACAGCAAGCAGGGCTTGCTCCAGGTCTGGGAGGTTGTCTGCCGGGAGCAATCCGACCTTCCCCTGGCGCCGCGCCATATCGAGGACGGATGAAAGCCTCATGGACCCGTCGAGGTGGCAATGGAGCTCTGCCTTTGGCCAGCTTCGAATGATATCCGGCGTTAGTTCCATGTGGGATCAGTACAAATCATGGGGGCTTGGAGAACCGTCAACGCCATCAGATGTTCGATCTAGGGTGCAGTCTGTACGAATACTATATTTGTTCGTACCCTGATCCGATACCGAACTAGCGCACTCTCCCAAAGTAGCTCTCCACCGACATGGGAACACTAGGCCCTTTTGAACTCGTACTGATCTTCCTTGCCATTCTCCTGATCTTCGGGGCGAAGCGCATACCCGAGATCGCCCGCGGCATGGGCAAAGGTATCCGTGAGTTCAAGACCGCGACGAGGGAAATATCCGACGAACTCACGTTGGACGAATCACGCCAGCAGCGCGTCCAGCCACCGCGGCCTCCAGTCCAGGGGACTCCGGCGCCGCGTACGTCTGAAGAGTCTGCGGCACCCTCGCAATCGTCCTCGCAGACCGCGACCGGTGAGGCAAGCGGAAGCTGAATTAGCCCGCCCTTCATCGACTGATACCGCAATTCGACTTCGCGGACATTAGTTTTCCTGCTGTGACCGGTCATTTGTGGATCGATCATGGAAAACTATCTAACTCACGATGGCGCGATCCGAGACTTGTCAAAGTCGTGGTGCGCCGGCCACGTGCATCCGACTGCCAGATGAGCATCCTTGTCGATCATGATACGCGCCTTGTAGTCCAGGGCTTCACGGGAAAAGAAGGCACCTTTCACTCCGAGCAGATGATCGAGTACGGCACGCCGCTCGTCGGGGGAGTCACTCCCGGCAAAGGCGGGCAGCGCCACCTCGATCGCCCTGTCTTCAACACGGTTGCCGACGCCGTCGAGCAAGAGGGTGCCAATGCGTCAGTAATATTTGTCCCGCCGCCGTTTGCCGCTGATGCGATTATGGAGGCCGCTGACGCAGGTATCAAGGTAATCGTCTGTATTACCGAAGGGATTCCTGTTCAGGACATGATCGGCGCGTATCGGTTTGTTCAAGATCGGGGCGCGCATCTTGTCGGGCCCAACTGCCCGGGCGTGATTACACCCGGCGCCGCGAAAGTGGGCATCATGCCGGCGAGCATCTTCTCTGAAGGACCAATCGGCGTGATCTCCCGCTCGGGCACGCTCACCTACGAGGCGGTGGACCAGCTCACCCGCGAAGGGTATGGTCAGACCACTGCGGTCGGCATTGGGGGGGATCCGATTATCGGAACGCGCTTCGTTGACGCTCTCAAGCTGTTTGAGGCCGACGGAGCTACCGAGGCTGTCGTCATGATTGGCGAGATCGGAGGATCAGCCGAGGAAGAAGGCGCCGCGTTTATCCGCGACCACATGTCGAAGCCGGTGTTCTCATTTATCGCGGGTGCGACGGCTCCTCCGGGACGTCGGATGGGCCATGCGGGGGCGATCATCGCCGGCGGCAAAGGCACCGCGGCAGACAAATTTGCGGCGCTTGAAGAGGCCGGCGCTGTCGTCGTGAAGAATCCTGCGCTCATCGGCAGCACCGTTCGGGAGCACCTCGCGGCGTAACTGAGCGCTGAGCCCGTATTGCGCCGGGGCAACCTGGGCTGACAATGCCTCAGGTGAGGAGAAACGGGAACAACAGAACCGTGCCAAGCGGAAAGACCGACCACCGGATCGTCTCCTTTGAGGGTAGCTACCCACGTTACTCGGCACTGCCGGACGGTTCTCTTCCCGAGATAGGCCTGTTGGGTCGATCCAACGTCGGGAAGAGCTCGCTCATCAATCTTCTTGCTGCTCGCAAGCGTCTCGCGCTGACCAGCGCGACGCCGGGCAAGACAAAGACCTTCAACCTGTACAAGGTTGATGAGGACTTCTACCTCGTGGACGTGCCGGGCCTGGGGTACGCGCGATCGTCCAGGTCAGAGCGCAACCGCTGGGAGGTCGAGCTGGCGCGTTATATCCGCGAGCGTGATCAACTGAAGGCGGTTCTCCTGCTTATGGACAGTCGGCACGCGCCGACATCCGGGGATCGTGATGCGATGCAGTTTCTCAAAGATGCACGCAGGCCAACCGTTGTCGTGCTCACGAAGTGCGACAAGTTGTCGGGCAACGGCCGGGCAAAGGCAAAGCGCGCGGTCGCTGCCGCGATGGAGGAGATGCTTGTCGAGTGGCCGGTTGTGGAGACCTCGTCCAAGACAGGACGAGGAAAAGACGCGCTGTTGGAGTGGATCGATCGACTTGCCGCTGTTGATTGAGCCGGCCATGTCGCACGCGACAGCGCGTGACAAATACATGCTTGTAACACCGTCGGGAACGACGGCCGGGAGGACGGATACATGGAGCGCGTCTTAATAAGTGACAAGTTGGATCCTGCGTGCGCCGAGTACCTGACGGAGCACGGATTTGTAGCAGACCAGCAGGTGGGATTATCGCCCGATGCCTTAAAGGCGGCAGCGGCGGGCGCCGTTGGCTGGATTGTGCGCTCGGGTACGACAATTACGCCGGAGCTCATCGAAGCGGCGTCGTCACTGCGCGTAATCGGACGGGCCGGGGTTGGTGTGGACAACATCAACCTTCAGAGTGCGACCCGACGGGGCGTTGTTGTCATCAATGCGCCCGAAGGGAATACGATATCAACGGCCGAACACGCATGCGCGCTGATCTTGGCGCTTGCGCGCCGCGTCTCGGCAGCACATCAATCAATGCGCGAAGGTGCGTGGGACCGTAAGCAGTTTGTTGGGACCGAGCTTTTTGGCAAGACGTTGGGGATTATTGGTGTCGGTCGCGTCGGGCGCGGCGTCGCTGAGCGAATGCGTGCGTTCGGGATGAACGTGATCGGGTTTGATCCCGTTGTTTCACCCGACGTGGCGAAAGACAGTGGCGTTGAACTGGTGACCCTTGAGGACGTGGTTGAGCGATCGGATGTGATCACCCTGCACGTTCCGCTGACAAAGACGACAGCCGGGCTGTTTGACGCACAGCGGCTTGCCGCCTGCAAACCCGGTGTCCTTTTGGTCAACTGCGCGCGCGGCGGGCTGATCGATGAGTCGGCACTGCTCGACGCGCTCAAGTCAGGCCACGTTGGCGGGGCGGCACTTGATGTGTATGCCCAGGAGCCGCCGGGAGACGGACTGGCCGACCTTGTTGCGCACCCCAATGTCGTTTGCACACCGCACATCGCAGCGTCGACGGCGGAAGCACAACAGAAGGTCGCCGTGCAGGTCACGGAACAGGTTGTGCGGGGGCTGCGGGGAGAACCGGTCGCGACACCGGTGAATGCGTCGGCCATCCGACTTTCAAGTCGCCCGGAGGTGAGGCCGTTCGTTGCGCTCGCCGAGATGCTCGGGCGGTTGGTTACCCGACTGAACGCGCCGCAGCCGATACGACGGGTAATCGTTGAGGGCGCGGGTGATATTCCCCGTGCGGCTCGCGAGGTACTGGCGGTCGGTGCATTGGCCGGCGTCCTGGGGGAATTGCTCGACGACCGCGTCAATCTTGTGAATGCGGAGGCGCTAGCCCAGGAAGCAGGGCTACCCGTGAACACAGAGTGGGCGTCAGCGGCGTCAAACTATCAGCACTACATAGACGTTGTGCTTGACACGCCTGAGGGCACGCGATCGATTCGTGGGACGCTGTTTGGCGGGGAAGACGCACGCATCGTTGCGCTTGACGGCTACGAGTTGGAGCTGCGTCCGGCAGGTACGATGTTGTTCTACAAGAACGTAGACCGGCCGGGTATGTTGGCGGCGGTGGGTGCCATCGTCGCGGCGGCTGATGTGAACATTGGCGCGATGGCGTTGGGCCGCAAGGACAGGGGTTCGGCGGCGTTGACCGTCATGCACCTCGACGACAAGCTCGATGCGCATCAGTTGGCGCGAATTGGAGAGCTTGAAGGTGTTGAAGACGTGCGGCTCGTGGACGTCGAGTCGGCGCAAAAAACGCAGAATTAAGGGCATTTTGGACGGTCTGCATTAACCCGTGCCTGCCCTTCGGAGGGGACGAATTCCCTTGACAAACGAAAATAGCCCGTCTATATTCGTCGCTCAAAGCTTGAGATTCAGTCCAATTCGGCGGGATAACCGCCGATTAAATCCTGACTTAACCCCGAATACTATCGGCTGAACGACGCTACTGCCGCTCTACACCCCACGTTTAAGGAGTTACATGCAACAACCTGCCGGATACGGCAGGGCAGGCGAAGTTGACTTGGCAGGAATGCCGGGTTGTTGCTTTTTGTAGTCTGAAGTTGTCACGTCGAATCCACGCTCCGTACTGGGTCTCCCTTCCCGGATCGGCTTAGGCCGTGGAGACATCGACACGACGATTACAAACGCATGTAGACAAAACGGTGGGGACGTGCTTCTGCGAAGTTCAGCCCTTGACCGCGATAGTATTGGAGTTCGAGACCGTCAGGAAAAGATTGGTCTGGAGCCAATAAAGAAGAGAGCGCTGAGACGCTCAGCAGCCACACATCACTGCACTTGAGGAGGTAGCATATGTTACGTAAATGGGGCATGCTTGTAGTCATGCTGCTGTTGACGCCCGTGCTGGCTTTCGCTCAGAACACTGGTAAGATCTCCGGACGGGTGATCGACCAGGCGACGGGCGAATCCATACCGGGCGCTAACGTTGCCGTAGTCGGAACGACTTACGGTAGCATCACCGACGTCGATGGGAATTACTTCATCCTTGGCGTTCCGGTGGGCAGCTATGACGTACAAGCGTCGTTCGTCGGATATCAGTCGGAGACGATTACCGGCGTACAGGTTAGCTCGGGCTACACGCGCGAGCTCAACTTCCAGCTCAGCGAAGGCGACATCGAACTCGGTGAGATCGTTATCGAGTACGAACGCCCACTTATCCAGAAAGACGCCGTTGGAACGCCGAAGATCGTTGACGCCGAACAGATCGTGAACCTCCCGGTTCGCGGTGCGGCGAGCGTTGCGGCAATCCAGGCCGGCGTTGTGAGCCAGGAAGGTTCCGGAACCCTGAACATTCGCGGTGGACGTGGCTCTGAAGTCTCGTACTACATCGACGGTGTCAAGGTGATTGGAACGACTGCGTTGCCGCAGTCGGCCATCCAGGAACAGGAAATCATGATCGGTAACATCTCGGCGCGTTACGGCGACGCGATGTCCGGTATCATCAACATCACCACGAAGTCGGGTTCGACGAATTTCTTCGGTTCACTCGAAGGGATCACGTCAGAAGCGCTGGACGCGTACGGTTACAACCTTGTATCCGGTACCGTCGGTGGTCCGGTTGCAGGCGACAAGTTGAATTTCTTCTTGTCGGCTGAGTTCACGGACCAGCTTGACAGCGGCCCGCGTGCCATTGGCGAACTCCACCTACCGGAGTCAATCCGCAACGATCTCCTGGCCGCTCCCCAGGCGTTCCGTATCGACAACGCGGATGGCGAGACCGTTTACCTCCCGATACCCAACTCGCTTGCTGATGGTGCCATGCTTCTGGTTGACGACGACGCTCACGTGATCGTTGACAACAATCAGATCTCGTTCAGCGACGGGACGACGATTGCGATTCCGGAAGGTGCTGACATCGAGTCACTCAACCTGAATCCGATTCAGCGTGCGCAGCTGCTTGACCCTGCCGACTTCGAGCGGGAAAAAGCCGGTTTCGGTGCTGAGTATCAGAACCTGTCGGTTGCGGGCAACCTGCAGTTCTCGCTGTTTGACCAGGGTCGCCTTCGCCTCGGCGGTCGGTACATCACCGGCAACTGGGATGGCCTTGCATTCTCAAACATCCTGTTCAACCCGTTCAACGTAAGCGAAACCAATCGCGACGAGTACCAGATCTTTGGTACATGGACGCAGCACCTTTCGGGGTCTACGTTCTACCAGTTGCAGGCGGATTACACGGACTACTTCTCGGAGTCATTTGACCCGCGCTTTGGTCCTGAGCCTACTGACTGGCTTCGTTACGGTGATGTCGACGGGGAAGAAGCATGGGCAACCCTCCGCGGTTACAAAGATGCGCCGACCACGACGGTCGAACAGCGCATCAACGGAACCGACACCGTCATGGTCAACGTGCCGACTTTCGGTAACTCGTATGGTGACTCAGACACGCCTCCGGGCAACGTGCTGCTGAACCTGACGAACCTGCCGGGTGGCACTACGATCGGCTACTCAAAGAGCTCACGTACGCAGTTCCGGCTTACCGGTTCAGCGACGACGCAGGTTGGCATCAACCAGCTCGAGTTCGGTGGCGAGTACGAAACCCGCACATACCGCGCGTGGAACATCACTGCGTCGCGTCTTGCTGGTCTCGTGAATGACGGCTTCGCAGAAGACGTTGACCCGAACGACCCGCTGCAGAATCCGAACGGATGGTCGAACTACGAAGACATCCCGGCCTACCTGATCAATAACATCACGGGTGGCTACGGATATTCGCTGTATGGCGATTCGGAAGTTGATACCGAGGACATGGCTCAGTTCGTGCTGGAAGACAACACGAAGCCGGTCGAAGCGTATAACGAAGCACCGTATCAGCCGATCTACTACGGCGGTTATGTGCAGAACAAGATCGAATTCCGGGACATCGTCCTGAACCTCGGTCTTCGCGTAGACGTGTTCGACAACAACATGCGCGTCCTCAAGGACAAGTATGCCCGTCGTCCGATCCGTCGCGCTGAAGAGATCTCTGGTCGTCCCGGCAACATCGGGGCTGACTACGCGGTCTACTTCGACGACGCAGAAAACGTCATCGGTTATCGTGACCTCGACGGTACGTTCTACACCACAGGTGGTGAAGAAGTACAGGCCGCTGAAATACTGCTGAACGGTGCCCCGATTCTGACGTCCTCGCGCATCAACGAAACGATGTTCGAAGACTACGAGCCGCAGGTCACCTTCATGCCTCGCATCGGCGTCAGCTTCCCGGTCACCGACCGCGCGCTGTTCTTTGCGAGCTACGGTGTTGTCACGCAGCGTCCGTCGACGAACAGCTTCCAGGACCTTGGCGGGTTTGTTGGAACAGGTTCAATCAGCAACACGAACCTCAATCCTGAGCGCACGACGAAGTACGAACTCGGCTTCCGTCAGCGTCTGGGTGAGCGTTCTGCGCTTACGATCTCTGGATTCTTCCAGCAGATTGACGACCTGATCCAGCGCCGCGACCTCAACTTCGCTTTCCCGAACGCATACCTGCATTGGGAAAACGTTGACTTCGGTACGGTCAAGGGAATGGAGTTCGGCTTCGACATGCGACGCACGAACGGTCTAGCAGCGAACGTGAACTACACGCTCTCGTTTGCTGACGGCACCGGTTCTGGCAGCAACACGACCAGCACGATCACGTGGGTGGACGAAACGCCGCCGAACTTCATCAGCCCGCTGGACTTCGACCAGCGTCACAAGGTGAACGTTTCTCTGGATTATCGCCTCGGCAAAGGCGAAGGCCCCGCCATCGGTGGTGCCAATATCCTGGAGAACTTTGGTGTGAACGTTCTCTTCACGGCCGGCTCGGGCTTCCCGTACACGGCAATCAGCGACATCGGTCCGCTTACCGTCAGTCGCGCTCCATTGCCGTCTGGTGGTGTTAACGCAAACCGCATGCCGGCGTCCAACCGCGTCGACCTGAAGTTCGATCGTCGTTTCCAGATTCGTTCCGCCAACATCACAGCATTCCTGTGGGTTGAGAATCTGTTTGACAACGACAACGTGCAGAATGTCTGGCGTGCCACCGGTCTTGCAGGAGACGACGGCTACCTCTCAACGAGAGAGGGTGAGCTTGCCGCAGCGGCTAACCCCGCCGTATGGCCAACGCTCTACCAAAACCGTACGAACCTGCCCGGTAACTATGGTATTCCAAGGCAGACGCGCCTGGGACTCCGACTCGACTTCTAGTCAGGTCTCCGGTTCGTGGAGCCGTGCGTCATGCGCGCACGGTCCCACGGCCTGCCTGAGTGTATCATTTTGTATAGCACACCAATGACAATGAGCTATAACATCAAAGCATTGACACGGCGGGTAACCGCAGTGCTCACTGTGGCGCTGGCTATCGGGTTCTTCTCCGAGGCTGCGGCGCAGACGGGTAGCTGCACCTCGCCAACAGGAGAGGCGTTCCTCGACGTGAACAACGTCAGGGCGCGAATCCTGAACAACGGTAACCTCTTCTGGCGTGGCAGTCCCCACGTGTACGAAGTACCGAAAGGCGGTGGCGTTAATGCCATCTTCGCTTCGGGCGTGTGGTTCGCCGGTCTCGTCGACGGTCAGCTCCGTGCTGCCGCCGCGCGTTACGGCAACTACGAAATGTGGACGGGCCCGCTGGATGACAACGGTAACCCGCCGTCTGACTGCTCGGTCTATGACAAGGTCTGGAAGGTCAGCCGCGCTGACGTTGTCGCCTTCGAAGGCGGTGCATCCGCGACCCCTGACATGGCCAGCTGGCCAACCGGCCTCGGTGCCCCAACCCTGACCCCGGCTGTTGATGACGGCGTCGACAACGACGACGACGGTGACATCGACGAGCCAGGCGAAATGCGGAGCATCACGGCAGAGATCCTGCAGCAGCCGCTCTCACAGCGTATCAACCGCGTCATTGACCTCGCAGCCGGTGAGCGTCCCCAGGTAACTGGTGACCAGACGCTGTGGTGGATCATGAACGACCGCGGTAACACGCACAACGAGACAGAGACACCGCCGATCGGCCTTGAAGTGCACGCCCAGGCGTTCGCGTTCAACCAGGCCGGTGACATCGGGAACGCGACGTTCTACAAGTTCAACGTGTTCTACAAAGGCAACGTCCCACTCGAAGACGCCTACATCGGGATCTTCTCGGATCCTGACCTCGGCAACTTCGACGATGACTACGTTGGCTCTGACTCGACGCTGGGTATCGGCTACGTGTACAACGCTGACAACGACGACGAAGGCGCAGACGGCTACGGCCCTGCTCCGCCGGCCGCTGGATATGACTTCTTCCAGGGTCCGATCGTACCGTCAGTAGGCGACACAGCAAACGTGTCTGGAACAAAGGTTCCTGATTTCCGGAACCTCAACATGTCGAACTTCGCATTCTATAACAATGGGGGTGGCAACAACGGCGACCCGGGCATTGGATCGGAGTACTACAACTACATGTCGGGGCGCTGGAAAGATGGAACAAGATGGACGTATGGTGATGACGGGACGACCGAAGGAAATCCTGTAACCAACTACATCTTCCCGACCGATCCTACAACAGGTGAATTCTGGTCTGAGTTCAACGCCGACGGACTTGGCAACGCAAACGCGCCGGCTGACCGCCGCTTTGCGATGTCCTCCGGCCCGTTCCAGATCAATCCGAATGATCAGCAGGAGATCGTGTTTGGTCTTGTCTGGGCCCGAGGCACAGACAACCTGAACTCGGTCACGAAGATGTTTGGTGCTGACCGGCGCGCACAGGCCGCGTTTGACGCCAACTTCAAACTGCCGACTCCTCCGGATGCACCGTCTGTCACGGTGACGGCGCTTGATCGCGCGGTTGCTGTCGAGTGGACCAACGCACCGACGTCGAACAACTTCCTGGACTCCTACCGCGAGTTTAACCCGCTTGGGGATCCGGATAATCCGTTCTACGAGTTCGAAGGCTACGAAGTACTTCAGTACACGAGCTTGCAGGACCAGGACGGTGTTGTGATCGCTACGTACGACGCCCCGAACGGTATCACCGACATCATCGACGACGTTGATGAAGACGGGATCTCCGCCATCGAGGCACGCGGACGTGACAACGGCATTCAGCATGCGCACGTGATCTCCGGTCTCACGAACTACCAGACATACTACTTTGGTGTTCGTGGCTACGCATACAACGAAGGATCGATTCCGAAGGCGTTCCAGTCGCCGCCGAGCCGATTCACGGTTGTCCCTGCAAAGCCATCGGCTGTCCTTTCGGAAGCTGCTCAGACCGCGGCGCTTGATCGTAGCGAGCCCGACATCGTAGCCGTCCGTACGGCAGGCGTCGGCGACGGTACGGTCACTGCTGACATCGTTAACCCGGGAGCAATCCGCGCTTGTGAGTACCGCGTTGAGTTCTACGAACTCGGAGCGGGCAAAGCAGCTCGCGTCGCGCAGAGCGACCCTGAGGCTGTTGACGCACTCACCGACGAGGAACTCGCCGAAGCCGGCAAGACCGCTGCAGACCACATCACCTACGACGTCTTCTGTGGCGAAGAAAAGGTGTTTGACGGTTCTGCCTCAGGTTCAGCCGCTCCGCAGCGTGCAAACCTCTTCGTAAGTGACGGACTCGAGTTCTCGATCGAAGGCCCATCCTTCGGCTTCAGGAACTTCCTTGCTGTCCAGAACGCCGCCGGCGCGATTGATCCTCCGGATTTCGCGGCCTTTGCGTTCAACGGCTGGGGCTTCCCGCACCCAACGACGGGTGACCGCCCGACGTCAGCTCAGCAGACAAACGGCTCGACCTGGGGCTTCCACGCCGGTGGCGGTGACGAAGGCCCGTATGGTGCACCTGATGTAGGTGGTTCGTTCATGGCCCGCGTCACAAGTGACGGTGCTACGGTCGACTTCATCGGCATCTACGATTACGAAATGCGCTTCACGGCTGCTGGTGGGCTTGCCTACCGACGGTTCAACGATGGCGCCGTCGTAAACGTACCGTTTGAACTGTGGCGTACCGGTATCTCGACGCCGAACGACCCATCCGACGATGTCCGGCTTATTCCGGCAATCTGCGAGTGGGCTTGTATCATCGGCAACCAGGCCGACTACGAAGCAGCCGGGTGGACAGACCTCGAGTACGACATCGCGTCTGATCACGGCGTCTCCGGTGGTGCTGATGACCCGTACACCGACTGGATCTACTGGGGCGAGCCTGGTGATCTGACTCCTGGTCAGGCCGGCTACGAGGCCTTCTACGGACTGAATGGTCTGTCAGGCGGTACGTGGGCCCATGACACGATTCGTCGTACGGTTCTCGTGAACTGGAATGGTGGCTCGGCTCCGCCGTACGATGCGGATCTGCCTGAAGAAGGCACGGTCTTCCGCATTGAGACGAACAAGCCGAACCAGCCTGGTGACGTACACTCGTTCTCGACCGTCGGTCTCGACGCTGCCGCTGCCAGCCTTGAGCTGCAGCAGGAGCGACTCGAAGACATCGGTATCGTACCGAACCCGTACAAGGGCGCGTCCTCATACGAAGTCAACCAGCTGATCGATGAGGTTCGCTTTACGAACCTGCCTGATCAGGCCACGATTCGTGTGTTCACGCTGAACGGCACGCTGCTGAAGACACTCGTGAAAAACAGCCCCGGTGTTCGCACCCTGAGCTGGGACCTCACGACGGACACGCTGCTTCCGCTCGCCAGCGGTATGTACCTGATCCACGTCGACGTACCTGGCGTGGGCGAACACGTGATGAAGTTTGGAGTCGTCAAGAAGCGAATCCAGCTCAACACGTTCTAGTCCAGCACTGGCAATCAGAGGTACTCACGTGATTAGAAAAAAGGCTTTAGCTATGAACACAATGATTCGTAAGAGCCGGCGTGCTGCTGCCTGGGTGATGGCCATTGCTGTGGTCATGCTCGGCGTGCAGGAAGTGCAGGCTCAGAAGAGCGATCGAGCCGGTACTGCTGGTGCTGCTCAGCTGCTCGTGCCGGTTACCGCGCGCAACACTGCGCTCGGTAACAACACCACGAGTGCTGTCAGCGGCATGAACGGGTTGGAGGCACTGTACAACAACCCGGCCGGCCTCGCGGTCAACATGGGCACTGCTGCCATGTTCAGCCGCATGGAATACGTCGCTGATATCGGAGTTAACTACTTCGGTATTGGACAGCGTATTGGTAACAACAACATCGCACTGACGGTTACCGCATGGGACCTCGGCGACATTCCGTTGCAGACGGAAACGGCGCCTGAGATCAGCAGCGTTACCTACAGCGCGACCTTCCTCACAGCCGGATTCAGCTATGCACGTCAGCTGACCGACCGTATCGCAGCCGGGGTCACCCTGAAAGCGATCAACGAGTCGATCGACGACGTATCCGGTACCGCTGTTGCGTTCGACGCAGGGATGACCTACCTCGTAGGTGAGACCGGTCTTCGCATGGGCGTTGCACTGAAGAACATCGGTAACGAGTTGCAGTACTCGGGAACGGGTCTCATCCGTCAGGTCCAGTTGCCTGACCAGAACCCGGTCTCCACGTCAAACGCTGTCGCCCTTGAAAGTGACGGCGTGCAGCTTCCGTCACTGCTGAACTTCGGTGTTGCCTACACGCGTGATATCGGAACGCAGGGCTCAGTAACCTTCATGGGTAACTTCCGTTCGAATTCGTTCGATCAGGATCAGTACTCAGGTGGTATCGAGCTCGGCTTCCAGGATATCGTGTATGTTCGCGGCGGCTACCAGCTGCAGGAAGACAGCGACCTGTCGTTCTTCACGGGCGCCACGTTTGGTGCCGGTCTGAACGTCCCGCTCGGCGGCAACAACCTTTCGGTTGACTATGCATACGTGCCGACGGACTTCTTTGACGCTGTACAGTACATCACCGCATCGGTGACGCTGTAAACGTCGAAGGAACCGCTTAGAGGGGGGCGAGTGTTACTCGCCCCCCTTTTTTATTGCGCCGAAGTTTTCAGTGCGCCACCATGCCGAACCGACACAGAGTCCAGAAGCAAATGAGCGCGCCGCCTCGAAATCGTATGCGCGCGGTCTACGGCCTTCTCGTTGTTGCGGCATTATTCTCGGCGTGTCGCGCCGGTGAAGACGCGTCGCCCGCTGTTGTTGACGACCCCTCCAGCCAGTCTGTCGCGTATCGCAGCATCTCCGAGAACGCGACATATACCGGGGATCAGGTCTGCGCCACCTGCCACGAAGATGAATGGTCAGGATTCCAGTCGCATGGGATGGCCAACTCCTACTACCCGCTGACGCGTGACAACCTCGTTGAGGACTTCGACGTAGCTCCGATAGAGCATCCAGATGGAGATTGGTTCTACCGGCCCGTTGCGACAGACAGTGGCTATTTCCAGGAGGAGTACCGCCTTAATCGACGTGGTGAAGTTGACCATCGGCTACTACGCAGAATGGACTTTGTCGTAGGCAGCGGCACGGCGGCACGCACCTACATGACTGACGTTGATGGGCGTCTGTATCAGATGCCGTTGACGTGGTATACGCAGAACCAGCGCTGGGACTTCAGTCCCGGCTACGAGGTAGGCAACAAACGGTTTGACCGCGCGATTCCAGATCGCTGCATGGCGTGTCACAACGCGTATCCCGAGACGGTCCCGTTCGTCGATGGCAAATACACCGAGGTGCCCAATGGCATTGGATGTGAACGTTGCCACGGCCCGGGCTCGCTACATGCCGACGAACGTTTGGTCGACGAACAGGCACCCGATTCCATCGACTATACAATCGTGAATCCCGTTGACCTTGACCTGGATAGGCAGCTCGATGTCTGCCAGCAGTGCCACCTGCAGACAACTGTGTCCCTGCTTCGCGACGGACGCGGTCCGTTTGATTTTCGACCTGGACTCGATTTGTCCGAGTATGTCTCGCTGTACTACGCGGAGCAGGCGCAGGAAGACGCGGAGTCAATCGACGTCATCTCACACGCTGACAGAATGAAGCAGAGCGCGTGCTTCGTCGGATCGCTGGCGATGGATGTCACGATGACGTGTACGACGTGTCACGATCCACACCAGGGTTTTCGTGCTGTTGGCGAAGGGTATTTTGACCGGGCGTGCCAGTCGTGTCATCCGACCGAATCACTGAACGCCCGATTTGAAGTTGGAAGCGCGGCCAGGGAACAGCATGCCAGTGAGTCAGCAGCCTGCTCGAGTTGCCACATGCCGAAGGTGCAGGCCGAAGACGTGACGCACGCATCGTTCACAGATCACTGGGTGCGCGTGGTCGGGGAGGGGGAGGAAGAATCTACATCGGGCGCTCAACCGCTAAGGCCTGAACCGACTCATCGAGGGACCGTGCTTCACGCATACTTCCCGTCTGACTCGACGCGATCAGACGAGCCCATCTACCGGGGTATGTCTTATATCGTGCTCGGCAAGCAACGGAACGACTCCCTCGCCATGAGCCGGGGCCGGCGTCTGCTTGAAGACGCTTTGGGTGATCGGCGCGGATCCTACCCGGAAGCATGGTCGCTGCTCGGGTGGTCCCGACTTGCTGCCGGCGACACGTACGGCGCGATCAATGCGATCGAAGAAGCGATCCAGATTGAAGGCCCCGTCCCGGAGCGTCTAAACGCGCTTGCACAGGCACTTGAATCCACAGGGTCAGAGACCGCTCGCATCGAGGCACTGTATCGTCAGGCACTTGAAGTCCAGCCGCTGGCAGCGGATATCCGCGTCAATCTTGGCCGATTCCTGGAGACGCGGAATCGGATCGACGAGGCAGTCGCAGAGTATCGACGGGCGACTGCTGACTCGCCTACCATGGCGGCCGCCCATTATAACCTGGGCACGGCGAACCTTCGGCTTGGCAACGCCGACGAGGCTGAGCGTTCCCTGCGACAGGCTATCCATCTGGTGCCCGACTACGACCAGGCCTTGGGTAACCTTGCGCTGCTTCTGGCATCCACTGATCGTAAGACGGAGGCCGGAGCCATGTTTCGACGGGCGCTGGACACAGACCCGCGGAGCGCAGTTGCCAATGCGAACCTCGCCACGTTCTACCTCGGAGATGGTCGCGCGGTCGAAGCCGTTCCACTGTTTGTTGAGGCGATCCGCATTGATCCCGAATACATCCAGGCCCGCCTGAACCTTGCCGTCGCGTATTTCCAGGTCGGCGATGTGGTTCGTGCGCGGCAGCAGGCTTCGGAGGTGATCAGGCGAGAGCCGTCGAATCGACGCGCAGCTGAGATTCTCGCCGCGCTGGAGTAGGCGCGCCCGCCGCGTATTCAACCCACGCGTCAGCGCTCAGCACGCGCGGCAATGTGCGCCGCGATCTGGCGTGCGTGGTGGCGACCATTTTCGATGAACCAGCGACTCGTGTTGTTGCCGCCGCAAACCGTACCCGCGAGATATATGCCGCCGCGATTTGTCTCGAACGTATGCTCATCGTGTACCGGCGTGGCAGCGTCGTCATCCGCAATGTCGATTCCGGCCTGTCTCAGAAATGAGTAGTCCGGCCGGTATCCGGTGAGGGCGAGTACGACATCACCGCTGACCGTGCCGGCACCAGCCGGACCGTCGAAGTGCACGCGGTGTCTGTCAATTGTTGTCACGCGGGTGTTGAAGAAAGCGCGGATCTGTCCCTCACGGATCCGGTTCTCGAGATCCGGTTTGATCCAGTATTTGACGCTGTCAGATACGTGCCCTCCACGAATGAGCATTGTCACGTTTGCACCGTTGCGATGGCAGTCGAGTGCGGCTATCGCCGCCGAGTTTTTCGCGCCAATGACAACAACATTGCGAAGCGCCCATCGGTACGGCTCGCGATAATAGTGGTGCACGTGGGGCAGGTCTTCACCGGGCACATTTAGCGGCACGTATTGGTCAAAGAAGCCGGTTGCGATCACCACAAACCGGGCGACGTGAGGCTGGTCATCGGGCTGGTCATCGGGCTGGTTATCACGCTGTTCTTCACGCTGGTCTTCACGCGATGAAGTCTCTGACTGCGTGTGTACGACAAATCGGCCCGCTTCGCCGTCTACGTCCACGACGCGTTCGTAGAGTCGCACGTCGAGCGCCTCGCGCTGCAGTACCCGCCTGTAATAGTCGATCGCATCTTCGCGCAACGGCTTGTATCCCCGCGACGGAAACGGATGATCGCCAATCTCGAGCAACTCGGGTGTCGAAAAGAACCGCATGTTCGTCGGATACCCCGTCAGCGAATTGACGACAGCTCCCTTCTCAATGATTCGCGCGGTCAGGCCCACCCGCTGTGCTTCGATCGCGCACGCAATGCCAACCGGTCCGGCGCCAACGACCAGTACGTCAACAGGGCCAACGGGCTGCATCACTGTTCACCCGCCTCACTACGAAGTTTGCTGAAGAATGCGTCGAGCAACTCAGCAGCGTGCGATTCTTCGACGCCGTGGATGATCTCCGTGAAGTGGTTCAGTCTGCGGTCCTGCGGAACGATGAACAGTGAACCTGCTGCTCCTGCCTTCGGGTCAAGCGCACCAAACACCAGGCGCTTGAGCCGGGACAGGACAATCGCCCCCGCACACATTGGGCACGGCTCGAGCGTTACGTAGAGCGTGCAGTCCCGGAGATGCTTGTCGCCAATTGTCTCTGTCGCCGCGGTTATGGCAATCATCTCTGCATGCGCCGTCGGGTCGTTTAACTGCTGGACCATGTTGTGTCCACGCCCAACGATGATGCCGTCTCGGACGACGAGGGCACCAACTGGTACCTCACCGGCCTCATACGCCCGCTCAGCCTCGCGCAGTGCCTTCTTCATGAACTGCCGATGCAGTTCCATTTCATCTACATTGACCATTTCGCAGCCGTGCCGGCACTTTGCTTACTTCTTCGTGGATCCTGCCCGGCGAATCGGCATCGTCATGCAACGCGGACCGCCTCGGCCGCGCGAGAGTTCTTTGCCTTCGAGCTTGATCGCGATCTTTTCGTCCCCGTCGAACGACCCCGACGCGTAGTAGGACAGGAAGCCATCCGCAGTCACCACGCGATACCCGTGCTCCGCCATCATCGCGAAGGTGCGGTCGTTTCGTTCGTAGCCGAGCACAACACCGTCCATCGGCGCAAAGAAGTTGCTTCCGTCGGTCCACTGCTCGCGCTGTTGCTGCAGGAGACTGTGGCCACCGCAGGGAATGAATGTCAACGACCGATCGAGTAGATGCTCAAGAACAGACTTCAGCGAATGGTCAACGTCGGTGAGCAGGTGGCCGTCACTTCCCGCACTCTGGAAATGAACGACGTTTCCATGGCCCGTCAATTCTATGAGGGGAGGGAAGATCACGCATTCGTCGCGCGAGGCAA
>JAUIJQ010000503.1 GCA_030431165.1 Rhodothermia bacterium
ATTCATGCCGCCCGTCGCCAACCCGCCGTCGAAGCAGCCGCTGCTGACGATGTTGAAGCAGGCGCGTGCGTACGGCCTTGGTTTGTTGCTTGCGACGCAGAACCCGGTAGACCTGGACTACAAGGGCCTCTCAAATACCGGCACCTGGTTTATTGGACGGCTGCAGACCGAGCGGGACAAGCTGCGCGTTCTCGAGGGCATGGAAAGCCTTGCAAATGCCGGCATGAACCGCGCGGAGCTGGACCGTGCTATCTCAATGCTCGACAAGCGGGTCTTCCTGCTGCACAACGTTCACGAACGCGCGCCCGTCGTATTCCACACACGATGGGCGATGTCTTATCTGGCCGGACCGCTGACGCGACAGCAGATAAAGCAGCTGATGGCTGATCGTCGCACCGAGGCCCCCCCCGATTCCGCTGACAGTGCTGCATCTGCGGACCGGAGCGCGCGCGGGGCAGCGGGCGCGTCGTCCAAGCACGCAGGTGCCACATCGAGTGCGACGATACCTCCTGTCCTGCCGCCCGATATTGATCAGCGTTTTCTGCCTGTTCGCCGACGTGGTGGTATCGAGTACTACCCGTTTGCGTACGGCTCAGCACGCGTCACCTACGTTGACACGCGAAAAGGACTGTCACATGAAGACACGGTCAGCCTGGTTGCACCGATCGTCGACGGCACGCCCGTCTCCTGGGACAATGCCACGACGATTGCATACGGCCCACAGGATCTCGACAAGAAGCCCGAGGCGGGAGCAACGTTTGCGGACCTGCCTGACGCCGCTGCCACGGCCTCCACAATCAAGACGTGGAGTAAAGACTTTGAGGACGAATTGTATCGAACGCGTCGGTATGACCTCTTCGCGTACTCTGATCTAAAACTGTACTCCGAGCCCGGCGAGCGCGAACGGGATTTCCGGATCCGGATTGCAGATGCCCTTCGGTCTCAGCGGGATGATGAGGTTGAGAAGCTGCGCGACAAGTTCGAGAAGAAACTTGAACGGGCTGAAGAACGCATCCGGAAGGCCGAGCAGAAGGTCGACCGCGAAGAAGATCAGGCCGAGGCGTCAAAGACTCAGAACTACCTGAACGTTGGCACCACGATTTTGTCGTCGTTGCTCGGGCGAAAGAGACTGTCGCGAACGACGATTAGCAAGGCAACCACAGCCATGCGTGGCGTCTCGCGGTCGCAGAAAGAAGAGCGTGACGTAGAGCGCGCGCTCGAAGATCTTGAGGCGCGCGAGGCCGAGCTTGAGGCACTGACGGCGGAGCTTGAGGAGGCGGTCGAGACCCTGAAGGACTCGTATGACCCGGACGCCGTTGAGCTCGACACGACGACGCTCAAACCGCGCCGCACCGACATCGATGTAAAACTGGTCACGATCGCCTGGGCGCCCATGCGCGATGGCGAACCCGCCTGGGACTAAGACAGATCGAGATCGGGAAGATCGGTGACGCGCCACAGGTACCAGCTTGCGACGCTGCGGTAAGGTCGCCACCGGTCGCCATAAGCCAGTATCTCACGAGGAGCCGGTAGCTCGTCGTATCCGTACACGGTGGCAAATCCCTTTCGGATACCCAGATCGGTTGCGGGGAGCACATCCGGACGCCCGAGGCTGAAAATCAGGAGCATCTCGACGGTCCAGCGTCCTATGCCACGAACGGCGGTGAGCCGCTTAACAATCTCGTCGTCAGTAAGGTCAGATAGTTCGTCTCGCCCAGGCACAACACCAGCTTTTGTCAGCCGCGCAAGGTCCTTCATTGCATCAACCTTTGCCCAGGACAAACCGGCCTTTCGAAGCCTGTCCCGCCGGCAACGCGAAACAGTCTCGGGTGTCACCGGCTTGTCGCCATTCCTGCCGCGAATCGTCTCAATGACACGACCATGAATCGTGGTTGCGGCCTGCGTTGAGACGGACTGAAATACAATCGACCGAAGCAACGCGTCGAATGGGGCCTCCATCTCACCGATCGTCAACCGAAATGGTCCAACCCGGTCGAGTGCCCTTCCGAGCTGTTCATCGGTCGAAAGATGCGCAATCGCCTTCTTCTTGCTATAAGGGAGGCGCGGCACTAGACATCCAGCTCTTCGACCTGCGCAGCGTTCTGCATAATAAAATCGAACCGTGGTGCCGCGTCTTTCCCCATGAGATCCGAAATAGTCCGCTCGGTCTCCAGTCTGTCACGGTCTTTCACCACGACACGCAGCAATTGGCGCGACTCCGGCGCCAGCGTAGTCTCGTTGAGTGTCTGGGGCATCATCTCGCCGAGTCCCTTGAACCGCTGTATGTCGATCTTTCGGTCCTTGCGCCCCTTTCGAAGCTGTTTGATCAACTTCTCACGGTGTTTGTCATCAAGTGCCCACATCGTTTCGTTGCTGGTGTCGAGCCGATACAGGGGCGGCTGCGCAATGTAGACGACACCGGCATCAATCAACGGCTTCATGTACCGGTAGAGGAACGTAAGCAGCAGCGTCGCAATGTGGTGGCCGTCTGAATCCGCATCCATCAGCAGGATCACTTTTCGATACCGCAGCCGCGAAAGGTCCAGTTTGTCCCCAATGCCACAGCCAAGCGCCTGCACAATGTTTGACAATTCTTTGTTGGCCTGCACCTTTGAGAGACTCGCCTGTTCTGCGTTGAGCACTTTCCCGCGCAGCGGCAGGATCGCCTGAAACTTTCGGTTGCGGCCCTGCTTGGCCGAGCCTCCTGCCGAGTCGCCCTCAACGATGAACAGCTCACATTCGTCGGGATCGGTAGACGAGCAATCAGCCAACTTGCCCGGGAGATTCAGCCGGTGACTCAAGCTCGATTTTTTTCTCGCCGATCGGGCGGCTGCACGGCTCGCCGCTCGCGCGCGGGCGGATTGGATAACCCGCGCCGCAATTGATTCACCCGTTGTAGGGCGCGCGTTGAGAAACTGCTCCAACTCAACACGGACGGCTCCAGACACGAGTCCGCGCGCCTCGGTGTTATTCAGTTTCTCTTTTGTCTGGCCCTGGAACTGCGGATCTACCATGAACAGATTGAGCACCGCAACCAATCCCTCTCTCACATCATCTGCCGAGATGTCCAGGCCCTTCGGAGTCAGGCTGTGCGTATCCATATACGCACGCACGGCGCTGCGAATGGCGTCCTTCAGGC
>JAUIJQ010000504.1 GCA_030431165.1 Rhodothermia bacterium
ACGACCGTAGTGCTTTCAGCGCACTACATGGACAAGGTCCGTCAGAATCTGGGCGAGTTGTATGCACTGATCCTGTTCGCGACGGCGGGCATGATTGTGCTCGCTACAGCGAACAATCTCGTGACGGTGTTTGCGGGCCTCGAATGTATGTCGATATGCCTGTACATCATGGCCGGTCTGCTCCGGTCAGATGAAGGTGGACCCGAGAGTGCGATCAAGTACTTCATTCTGGGTGCGTTCTCAACCGGCTTCTTCCTGTACGGTATTGCCCTGATTTACGGTGCTTCGGGCAGCATGTACCTGCCAGAGATTGCCGCCGGCGTCGAAGCTTCAGGCCAGACCGTCATGTTCTGGGGTGGGGCGGGGCTCCTTCTGGTTGGTTTCCTCTTCAAGATCAGTGCCGCGCCATTCCACATGTGGACACCTGATGTCTATCAGGGGTCGCCGACGACGCTCACCGGATACATGGCGACGGCTTCCAAGACGGCCGCTTTTGCAGCGTTGATCCTCGTGCTGTACCACGCCCTGCCTGGTGATCGCTGGTCAGACGCTTTGGCGCTCGTCGCGACCGTTACGATGGTGCTCGGCAACCTCGTCGCGCTTGCGCAGGACAACGTGAAGCGCATGCTGGCCTACTCATCGATAGCCCACGCGGGATACGTCCTCGTCGGTCTGACAGCGGGCACTGCAGCCGGCTATTCCGGGACGCTGTACTACTTGCTCGTGTACGCCGTGATGAACATCGGTGCTTTCGGTGTGATGGCGCTTCTCGAGTGGGACGGCGTCGCGGGCCGTTCCCAGACCCTTGATTCGCTTGCGGGCATCGGGTACAGAAAGCCACTGCTCGGCGTCACGATGGGATTCTTCATGTTCAGCCTTACCGGCTTTCCGCCGCTGGGAGGCTTTATCGGAAAGTATGCCATCTTCGCGCCCGCCATCGCGGCCGGTTACACATGGCTGGTCGTCGTCGGGGTACTCGCGAGTGCCGTATCAGCATACTACTATCTGCGTGTTCTGTACGTCTTCTGGATGAGGCCGTCCGCCGACGCGGCGAACGCCGGTACCGTGTCGGGTCAGACGTTTCCCGTTCCGCTCCCGTCAGCCGTCGTGCTGATACTGTGTGCGGGCTTGCTGCTGCTACTCGGTCTGTATCCGGCACTGCTGGACATCACGGCATCTTTCTTCCAGGCTGCGGGCGTAGCCGCCCTACCCTAGATCGGCCGCTCCATGGAGGACCTCCTCAGGCGATACGTCCCCAATGCCGCCGGACTCGGGCTGTACGTCGAGCCGCACATCCCGCCTGACAAACTCCGCAATGCGCTGGCTGACTTTGGTGCCGGCCTGACAACCGACGATGTCATTGCGCTGTATGACGCCACCCTGATGGGCAGCGCAAAAGACGGGGCGTTGTTTGCACGGGATCGATTCGTTTTCCAGAACACCGACCTCGAGGCGCCGCAGACGATCCGATATGAGGATCTGGTTCGCGTGACCACAAAGCGCAGGTTTCTGAGTGGGCGAAAGGTCTTCCTCGATGTAAACCAGGGCCAGGCGACGGTCACGGTAACCGTGGACTTCTCCGGCAAGCCCGGCGCGGCCAAGTTCGTCACGCGCTTTCTGCACGAGGCAATGATGCGCTCGATCAACGAGACCATCGATGTGACAGGCTCGGGTGATACCGACGCTGAGGCCGTAATCGGCGCGCTTGACCGGCTCGTAGAAAGCGGCCGCCTTTCTCTTGAGGATTATGAGCGACTCGTGGATGTTCTCGAAGAAGATCGAGGCGTGTAGCGGCCCCGGTCGCCCGGCCTGAGTTTCTGGAACCCGTAGCCGTGTGGCGAGTGACAAACATCGATCGCCAGGATCTGGGCCAGATATTGGCCGGCACAGAACCTCGGGGACAGCGCGCACAACGGTGATTCCGCCGTCCCAGCTACAACAACGTCCCATCCATAATACTGACCAATGGCTTTTTCCCTTCCCGCACTTCCCTATGCCTTTGACGCGCTTGAGCCCAACATCGATGCGCGAACGATGGAGATTCATCACGGCAAGCACCACCAGGGTTACGTGAACAAACTCAACGCCGCACTCGAGGGGCACGATGACATTGCGGCGAAGTCGATCGAATCTATCCTCGCTGACATCGATTCAGTACCAGAGGGGATTCGGACGGCGGTGATCAACAATGGTGGTGGCCACGCTAACCACTCGCTGTTCTGGCAGATTCTGTCTCCTTCAGGAGGCGGTGCACCGTCGGGCTCGCTCGCGGATGCAATCAACGGTACGTTCGGTTCGTTCGACCAGTTCAAAGAGGCCTTCACCAAAGAGGCCCTCGGGCGCTTTGGTAGTGGCTGGGCATGGTTCGGATTGGCAGACGGCAAGATCCACGTCGGATCCACCAAGAATCAGGACAGCCCCATCATGATTGGGCACACGCCACTTCTCGGAATCGACGTCTGGGAGCACGCATACTACCTCAACTATCAGAACAGACGCCCTGATTACGTCAATGCGTTCTGGAACCTGGTCAACTGGGGGGAAGTGCAGCGTCGATTCGACGAGGCTCGGTAGCTGATCCCTTGACGAGGGACATCCGCCTGCCCAACTTGCCCGACGGATTCGACCTCGAGTTCGTGTTTGTTGGGAGTGATAGCAGTGACGACTGGCTTGCACGCCAGGATACCCTGTTGTCGCCGGAAGAATTGGAACGACGCGCCGGTTTCCGATCGAGAAGCCGGCGCGTTTCCTTTTCCCTCGGCCGGATAGCGGCTCGACGGGTGGCCGCACGTGTGCTTGGCTGTTCGCCGTCAGACGTGCCGTTGCGCGTTGCCGATGACGGTGCCGTTGATATCGCCGTCGAGGGCCGCGAGCAGCCGCTCCACCTCTCCATTTCACACACCGACGACACGGCTGTCGCTGTCGTCGCGCCCACGCCGGTTGGCGCGGACCTTGAGCCCGCAGGGCGGGCTGTCGTCGATCTTCGCTCGTACATCCTAACTGCCGACGAAGATCGTACGATACTCGGGATGGAGGACCAGAACCTGGCCGTCCTCCGATCGTGGGTCGCCAAAGAATCTGTAC
>JAUIJQ010000505.1 GCA_030431165.1 Rhodothermia bacterium
AGATCGTTGGATCGTTGGATCGGCTAAAGTCTGAAGGACACGTCTACCTACCACAATGCGGATTTCTCTACTTGCTCGAGCGGTGACACCTTTCGTAGTCGTCTTGTCGCTATCGGCCGCCCTTGGTTGCGCTTCGCAGGCCCCGGTGACAGGCAACCCACAGCCGCCCTCTGACGGTGACGGCCCCGTTGCCGTCCAACCGGGCGCTCCCGGCGAAGCCACACGCGTGTTAACGCAGGACGAAATGGATGCGGTCGGATTGCCGGGCTACACAGAAGCCGACGTCGAGTTTATGCAGGGTATGATCGCGCACCACGCCCAGGCGCTCGACATGACGGCACTGGTACCCGGACGCAGCAACAACCGAAACCTGGCGCTGCTCGCAAAGCGGATTGACGTTTCGCAGACATCCGAAATCCAGCTCATGCAGGACTGGCTGCGACGGCGGGGCGAAATTGTACCTGAGGCCAGTGCTGACGCGATGATGATGAATCATGGCGGCGATGATGACGGCAACATGGATCACGACAATGTGGACCACGCTGACCACGCTGACCACGCTGCAATGAATCACGACGACGCCACGAGCCATCTGATGCCCGGCATGTTAACACCCGAACAGATGGCTGAGCTTGAAGCCGCATCGGGCGTTGAATTCTACCGGCTGTTCCTGGAGTACATGATTCAGCACCACGCGGGTGCGCTGTTCATGGTTGATGAGCTGTTCAACCACGACGGCGCCGCGCAGGATACCGAGGTGTTCCGATTTGCGTCGGATGTTGACGTGGACCAGCGCATGGAGATCACGCGCATGCAGCAAATGCTCGACGCTGCCGGAACTCCTGGCCGATAAACGTGCCGGGCCCCGTCGCACATCGGCGCCGTCTACATCAATTTGGTACTCGGGCGGCGCTTCTGGCAGCATCCCTGCTCCTCGGATTGTTGATCGGAGAGACCGGACTAACGCTGTCGGGTTTCCCGGCTCGGTTTGAGCCTCCTGCAACACATCCGGCTGGTGTAGTCGAAACGCGTCGATCACCTGAATTCGAGTACACGTTTCAAACCAACGAGCACGGCCTTCGATACAACCGGCAACACGCGTACTGTGCGGGTCAACGGACAACAATCGTTCTTGGGGACTCGTTCGTTGAAGGATTTGGGGTTGACGACGGAGACCGCTTTACCGACCTGCTCGAGAAAGCAAGCTTTGAACGTGGCGACAGCATCCGGTTCGTCAACGCTGGAATCGCCGGGTCGGGCCCCCTCGAATACAGTCGCGTGCTACAAGCAACGGCTCCTCACTACTGCCCTGGTCGGGTGCTCATCGCGGTCTACGCAAACGATGTCGCCGGCATGCCGGGCCTGGCGGAAGTCGCCGGAGGCAAAAAGCGACTACTGCTCACAATCAAGCGCCTCGCACTGAAGGTAGTCCCCCGAACAACCTCTCTGCTTCTGAAGCAGCGCTACCAGAGGATCCGTGCGCGGAAGGAACACACCACGTCTTTTGTTGACACGATCACCCGCGAAGCGTCTCGTCGCGGAATCGACAGCGACCGGATCAGGCGCTGGAAGGCAGCGCTGCCGGCGGATCTCGTCGCCGCCGTGGACCGAAACGAGTTCAACGGGTCCACAATGTCGTACGGACTGCTGTATCCGGAATACTGGACGGAGTCGCTGGACATCGCAACGCCGCGTGCGCACGCAAAGTGGGCCCAGGCGAAGGGGGCGTTGTCATCCATCGTGCAATATGGCAGGGATATGAACGCCGACGTCGCAATCATCTTTATCCCCACAAGACTCCAGGTCGAAGAAGTCAGTCACACTACCTCCAACCCTTGGATCCTCGGCGGCGTGAGTGTGCGCGAGGCATGGCTGAACGAAGCGACGGCATTGCAGCAACGGCTCTCATCGCTCGCCGATTCGTTGTCGGTCCCATTCCTCGATCTTGCCGCAGCAATGCGCGCTCACGCTGCGACGAACGACACACTCTATTATCCGCTGGATGGGCACTGGACCAAAACGGGCCACGCCGCTGCAGCAGATACCATTGACGCCTGGCTGGCTCTGATTGACCCGCCCGGAGGTACGCCAATGCGCTGACCAGCCCGGAATTGCGTTGACCATACCGGAATCTCCAACTACATTCTGTTCTATCGAATCGTCTCCCTCAATCTTCGAACCGCCATGTCCCGTCTGCGACTCCATTTGCCCGTCTGCCTCGCGTTCCTCTTCAGCGTGCTCGTGATTCCGGCGGCCGCTCAACAAAGGGGCACGCCGGCCGACGCGGCTAATGTCAACGCCGAAGCAAACGAAGAAGCGGTCGCGTTGCCGGCATGGGAGTGGGACGAGAGCGATCCGCGTATCGGACTGTCGCCCGGTGTACATGACGCTGGCGAGGCCATCCGCAATCTGAACCATCTGTCGAACCTCCCGCGTCCCGACAACTTTACGGCTGTTGAAGCCGCCGGTGGTGGTCGCGCGAGCAACACGGACCTGGCGTTCAAAGATGAATACGTTTTTGTTGGCAGCTACCACGGCTTCAATGCATACGACGTGTCTGATCCGAACAATCCGGAGCTTGCCGTGTCGGTTGTCTGCCCGGGTGGTCAGGGCGATGTGTCGGTCCACGAGAATCTGCTGTTTATGTCCGTCCAGGAATCGCGCGGTCGGCTCGACTGTGGCATCGGCGGCGTAGAAGAGCGGATCAGCGAGTCGAGACTGCGGGGCATTCGCATCTTCGACATCAGCGACGTGAAGCTTCCGCGCCAGGTGGGTGCGGTACAGACATGCCGTGGCTCACACACGCACTCGCTCGTGTCGGATCTGAATGACCCGGATAACATCTACGTGTACGTCTCGGGAACGAGCCCCGTGCGTCCGGCCGATGAACTTGAAGGGTGCGTCGAAGCGCGCGACCCCGAGGAGGATCCGAACACGTCGTACTTCCGCATCGAGGTCATCAAGGTGCCGCTGGCGGCGCCGCAGAATTCCGAGGTCGTCAACATGCCGCGCATTTTTGCGGATGATGAGGGCAACATCGCCGGCCTGTGGGAAGGCGGCGACCACGGACCCGGCACG
>JAUIJQ010000506.1 GCA_030431165.1 Rhodothermia bacterium
GTTGTGTTGACCGGCGAAGGCATCGTGGTTGTGCCTGAGGCCGAGAAAGACCGGCCGGTGAACGAGATGGCGGCCGTCAGCGCCCGGGCATTTACGGTCGAAGAAACACGCCGGTACGCGGGCGGTGTCGACGATCCGGCAAGGATGGCGTCGGCGTTTGCGGGCGTAACGACAACGGGCGACATCGGCGACAACGCACTCATAATCCGGGGAAACGCACCCAAAGGCGTACTGTGGCGCCTCGAAGGCGTTGAGATTCCAAACCCGAACCACTTTGCCGGACTGAACGTTGCGGGCGGCGGCGGCGTGACCATCTTCAGTGGTCAGATGCTGGACGACTCCGACTTCATCACGGGTGCATTTCCGGCAGAGTATGGAAATGCCGTCGCCGGCGTGTTCGACATGCACTTGCGCAGCGGTAACAGTGTGCGCCGCGAACACACGCTTCAGCTCGGGCTGCTTGGCATCGACGTGGCATCTGAGGGACCTTTCAGCAGCGCACGTGGCTCGTCGTATATCTTCAACTACAGATACTCGACGCTCGGGCTCCTTATGCCCCTGCTCCCGATCAATGACCTGACAACTTACCAGGACCTGTCGTTCAAGCTGGCGTTTCCCGCAAGACGGGGCGGGCGATTTGAACTATGGGGAATTGGCGGACTCGACCGGCAGCGACAGCAGGAACTGGAGGATCCGGGTGACTGGGAATACGACCAGGATCGCACACGTATGCGACTCGCCCTCGGGATGGGTGCAACAGGCATCACCTACCGCCAGATCGTCGGGGAGCGCTCCTACCTGACATTCTCGGCGGCCGCAACAGGTAGCGGGACAAACTTTCGGGACTGGGAAGTTGCCACCGATTCATCGGTTGTTCCGGTAACAAACATCCGGAACCGCAATGCACGTGCAATCGGTGCCGCAACATTGAACCACAAGTTCTCACCTGCCCTGCACTCGCGCACGGGCGTTGCGGTTCAGTCGATTCATTACGACGTTGACGTATCCGCTGCAGCGTTCCAGGGAGCTCCGTCGATTCGCGTCGCGCGCGGAAACGGCTCGAGCGAACTTGTTCGCGCCTTTACACACGGCCGCTGGGATGCCGGGCGTACGACCGTCGATGTCGGATTACACACGCTGTATTTCCGGTTATCTGACGACTGGAGTATTGAGCCGCGGGCTGCACTCTCGCTCCGGGTGAGCGACCGCGTGAGACTATCGACAGGCTACGGCCTGCACAGCCAGGTCGAAGATCTCCGGATCTACTTCATACGGGCAGAAGAAGAAACAACGTCGCCGAACAGCAGGCTGCGCCTGGCCAAAGCGCACCACGGCGTTGCCGGATTGGACGTACGGATATCAGACGTTGCGCGCGTCAAGCTCGAAGGGTACTACCAACACCATTTTGATGTCCCGGTTATACCAGACAGCTCGTACTCGCTCCTGAATTTCTCACAGGACTACGCCTTTGACGCCGCTCTTGTGAACGACGGCGCTGGACAGAACTACGGCGTGGAACTGACGCTCGAACGGTTCATGCGTGACGGGTACTACTTCCTCGTCACGGGCTCCGCGTTCCGCGCCCGGTACCGGGGTGGAGACGGTGTCTGGCGCGATGGCCGGTATGATCGCCGGTTTGCTCTCAATCTGCTATTCGGAAAAGAGTTCTATCTGAACGGTGGAGCCGGCGTCCTCGGCATAAACGGCCGTGTCACGATGAATGGCGGACTCCGGTACAGTCCCGTTGATGAGGTCGTGTCAGCGCAGCGTCGCGAGGTCGTCTACAATGAGGGACTGCCGTTTACAGAACAAACGGCTGCTCAGCCGGTCGCGGACATGACCGTCACGTACCGAAAGAACCACAATCGCTTCGCGTCGGTCTGGGCGCTGCAAGTCAAGAACTTGTTCGCTAGCGGTTGGCCATATCACGACTACAACCTGCTTACGACTCGCGTTGAATCACTTCGCGACCGGGTTGTACTCCCAGTGCTCAGCTACAAGATAGAGTTCTAGGTGTCGTTCGACGCTTCATTCAGAGCGTCATTCAGAGTGTCATTCAGATTGCATTCGGAGCGTCATCCGGAGTGCGCTTACCCGATTGTCCAAAGCGCCTGACAAGCACGAGCCCTACAACCATCAGCGCACTCTGAATCGCTGCGGCACCCGTGGGACCACCGCACCGCGGCGACTGATCGTCGAGGCGTGCGAGCGCACCCGCATTAAACGAGATAAGATCTTCCCGGGCCTGGGATACCGACGCCGTGCGTGTACACAGGTGGGTCCACAGTTGTCCGTCAGATTCGGATGCGTAAACCAGGTAGTGTCGCCCTTTCGAAAACGAAAATCCGCAAGCCGCAGAGTTTGTGGCGGTTCGGATTGTCACTGTCCCCGACCCGGCGGCTGCTCCAAACGTCCGAACGCGCAGCAGTGAGACTTTCAGATGCGCGTAGTCATCGTCATCCGACGTCGTGATGGACATGACGCGCCCCACAAACACCAGGTCGCTCCGTTGAAGCTCCTCGTACGGACTTCCGGGAGCGACACACGAGCACGCATTTGCCGAGCGAGGCGAGAAAAGCAGAACCAGGGCCGCAACCGGAATGAGGATCGATCCTGGAATAGTGCGAGGGTACTTCATTGGCAGTTTCACAATGCTGGTGGACGTCGCTTTGACAGTCAGAAGACGCACGATATTCCCACGTGGCTGCGGTACGATACTTATCAACCAGCCGTCGGTTTTTGCATGCCTGCTGATCCTATCTTTCTGACCTGACAAAACCGGGAAGACATGATACGCCGACACGACAGGCGAGGATATCGGAACGCCATGCGATTTGTCGCGGCCCTGCTTCTTCTGGCTGGCGCGGTACCGGGCAGCCTACCTGTCACAACGGCTGATGCGCAAAACGTCTGGTTGCGCCGAAGCGACGATGCTGCAACAAACGGTCCGGCAGCCTCACTCAGCATCGGCTATGACAGGCTAAGTCTCGAAGACGGCCTCGCAATCGACGGACAACCAACCGGGACGCGCGTGATCATGACGGGTGGTGCCATCGAAGTCA
>JAUIJQ010000507.1 GCA_030431165.1 Rhodothermia bacterium
CAGTGGTATCATTTTTCCGATCGGAAAAGCGTTCGTCGATTATATGCGGCTCTTTTCCTCGAGTCGGCTTTCGCTACGTGATCGCGTCAAGGCATTTGGGTACCTGTTGCGGCACGGTGTCAGACGCGACGTCGTGTACAATCTGCTTGTCCCCGGGCCACACAACTATTTCGGGTTTGACCTGCGGCAAAAACCGGACGATTCCTCTACGGTAGGCGACACTGCTTATGTGCCGCATCTCACCGTTGGACCTCATCCGAGCTAGAATGCAAGCTGAAGCCCGAACGCCCGATCTGCCGAATTCCGTCAGTGTTCCGGGCCTCACGTGCAGGTTCTGTGGAACCTCCCTCCGCTACTCGTTCGTCGACCTGGGCATGACGCCGCTCTGCCAGAACGTCGTCCGCCCGGATGAATTCAACGCGCCCGAGACGTTCTATCCGTTGCACGCGTTCGTGTGCCACGAGTGTTACCTCGTTCAACTCGACGCGTACGTTGATCCCGGTGATATTTTTACCGAGTACGCGTACTTCTCGTCGTACTCCGATTCCTGGCTCGATCATGTACGCCGCTACAGCGAGAAGATGATCGACTACCTGCAACTTGATGGCAGTAGTCGGGTACTGGAAATCGCAAGCAACGACGGATACGCGCTGCAGTATTTTGTGAAGGCGGGCATTCCATCCCTCGGCCGGCCGCCAACGTGGCGCGCGCAGCCGCTGATCGTGGCGTTGATACGCGCGTAGCATTCTTCGGGGTTGACGAGGCCCGGAAGCTCGCTGCTGAGGGCTACGCGGCTGATCTACTCTTTGGCAAGAACGTTCTCGCCCAGGTGCCGGATCTTAACGACTTCGTGGCAGGGCTTGCGATCGTGCTCAAGAAGACCGGCGTGTTGACGATTGAGTTTCCCCATCTCATGCGTCTGATGGCGGAGAACCAGTTCGACACGATATATCATGAGCACTTCAGCTACTTCAGTTTTGGCGCGGCGACGAGGATCTTTGCAGCGCACGGAATAACCCTCTACGACGTTGAGGAACTTCCGACGCACGGAGGCTCCATACGAATCTTTGGATGCCACGAGGGCGCAGGCCGTCAACTCTCAGAACGTGCGAAAGCGATGCTTGATCGTGAGGACGCGGCGGGGCTGAACGGACTCAGCGTTTATGCGCGCTTCGCCGAGCAGGTGAAAGAGACAAAACGAAAATTGCTGGCCTTCCTCATCGAGGCCAAAAGAAACGGTAAGCAGGTCGCCGCGTACGGCGCGCCGGGAAAGGGAAATACACTGCTCAACTATTGTGGCATCGGGACCGACTTCATTGACTACACGGTTGACAGGAATCCGTACAAACAAGGCACCTTTCTTCCTGGTTCGCGCATTCCGGTTTATGCGCCGGATCATATTCTGGAGACGCAGCCCGATTACGTATTGATACTTCCCTGGAATCTGCGGCAGGAAATCTCCAGCCAGATGTCGGTTGTTCGGCAGTGGGGTGGGCAGTTTGTCGTTCCAATCCCGGAAGCCGCCGTAATCTAGCTCGCAACGCTCGCCGATCTCAGACTTGTAGTCGTGGAATTCAGGCCGACATCACTGGAAGGGGCGTACGTGGTGTTGCCGCAACGCCACGAGGATCATCGCGGCTTCTTCGCGAGGACATACTGCGCCGATGAGTTCAGGGAACACAAGCTTCATGATCGCTTCGCCCAGTGCAATATCTCGTTCAATCGTGCACGCGGAACACTTCGGGGCATGCACTTTCAGGAAGCGCCGTATGGGGAAGCGAAGCTCGTTCGTTGTACATCAGGAGCCGTTCTCGACGTCATCGTAGACGTCAGGAGGAACTCGCCGACTCACCTCGCCCATTTCGCCGTCGAGCTGACTGCCGAAAACCGGGTCGCCTTGTACGTCCCGAAGGGATTTGCACACGGGTTTCTGACGCTTGCCCCCGATACAGAGGTGTTCTACCAGATGTCAGATCCGTTTGCGCCAGGACACGACCGTGGTCTGCGCTGGGACGATCCGGCGATTGGAATTGAGTGGCCTTTTGCGCCCAACGTCATTGCCGATCGCGACGCGAACTATCCGGACTACACTCCAGGGGTCGACTATGTCGAGTAACGTTGCCGACGCCTCGTCCTTTTCCGCTGAAATTGGAGAAGCGATGCACGCGTTTGCGCGGCGCCTGTACCCGATATGCCGCAGCATTACCGGTGAGGGTGTGCGGCAGACGCTATCGGCTGTTCAAGAGATGCATCCGGAACTCGTTGTTCATGCTGTACCGTCTGGGACACCTGTGAACGACTGGACGGTCCCGGACGAGTGGAATGTAGCGGATGCCTACGTGGCCGACATGTCGGGCAACCGCGTCGTGGACTTTCGCGAGCACAACCTGCACCTCGTTAGCTACAGCGAACCTGTCGACACCGTTGTTGATCGTGCGACGCTGCTGGATCATCTGCACACGTTGCCAGACCAGCCTGACGTGATCCCGTACAAGACGTCGTACTATCAGCGAACCTGGGGATTCTGTCTGCAACATAAGCGCCTTTCAACGCTTGGCGATCCTCGGTATCAGGTCCGTATTGACGCGACATTGCAGCCGGGTGTGTTGAACTACGGAGAGCTCTTCCTCGAGGGGCGAACCGATCGGGAGATCATCGTGTCGACACATGTCTGCCATCCGTCCCTCGCAAATGACAACCTTTCGGGCATTGCCCTCTCGGCGTATCTGGCACAATACCTCAAAGAGCGATCTGACCGGCGCTACAGCTACCGCTTCCTTTTTTTGCCGGGTACCATCGGTGCCATCACATGGTTGGCGAAAAATCCTGATGCCGCCCGTCGCGCTCACGGTGCCTTCGTCGTTGCGCTTGTCGGCGCCCCGGGTCCGTTTCACTATAAGCAGTCTCCGGAGGGCAACGCCCACATAGATCGTGTGGTGAACCGTGTCCTGGATACGCTAGACGTTGAGTACGTGCGCCGTGACTTTTCACCGTACGGATACGACGAGCGCCAGTACACGTCGCCGGGATACGGAATTGCGTCTGGCAGCCTG
>JAUIJQ010000013.1 GCA_030431165.1 Rhodothermia bacterium
AAATGCACAGTGTCGGTAGGATTCGGCGCAAGGACAATAACATTTTAGGTACCCAGTTCACTACTTCAATTGAGAAATCGTCTCAAAATGATACGGCGAAGCGATGAACGTTGTCAATGTCTCCGACTATAGAAATTCGATGGAGGGTCGAAAATCTCAGTTGTATTGGAGATGCTCTAGGTACACATATGCTTGCACATAGGCTAGGTGTTTGCGCTGCCGCGACGGCTCTTTTGCTCGTTTTGGCAGGCCCCAGGGATCTCTGGGCACAAGTTGGATCATCACCATTCAGAGCGTTTGAGTACACGCACTACAAGCCCAACCTGGCTGAAGTCCACCCGCAGAATTGGTGTGTGACACAGTCGATGGAGGGTGTAATCTACGTTTGTAATGGTGCTGGTATTCTAGAGTTTGACGGGGCCACATGGCGTCTACATCGAACGACAACACACTCGGTGGTTCGGTCGATGGCTATCGGCCGTGGTGGTGAAATCTATGCCGGGGCAAACGGCGACATCGGCAGGCTTAGTGTCAACAAGTCAGGGGAACTCCAGTGGGAATCACTCATCACCCTACTGCCGGACTCGGCACAAGTTTTCAAAGATGTATGGCAAACGCTTGCGTGGGGAGAACGGATAGTCTTCGTTAGTCGGTCTCAGATATTTGTCTGGGATGGAGAGACCTTCCGTGTACTGGCATCGTCAACCGGTTTCCACACAGCGTTCTCTGTTGATGGGCGAATAATTGTCAGGGAGTTTGGAGTCGGTCTGCTCGAGTTGACTGAGGCTGGCGTGCGGTTGTTACCCGGCGGGGATTTCTACGCAGACAAGAAGGTGTACCTTGCTGTCTCCGTAGGATCCGGACGGTGGCTGATCGGCACGAGAGAGCATGGCTTCTTTGCTTACGATGGCACGGCTTCTAAGCGATTTGTCACCTCGGCAGACGCGGAGATAGCGGAGGGTCGACTCTACCACGGAGTGTCTTTGGGCGACTCGCTAATCGGTGTCGGGACGCTGGATCGCGGTTTCTTTGTACTTGACCGTCGTGGGCGACTCATCGAGCACCTGTCATTGAAGCGTCACCTTCCCGACAATGTTGTGAACGCGTTGTTCCAAGACAGAGAAGGGGGTACGTGGTTAGCTCTCAATAATGAGGGGCTTGTCCGGTTCCGTTTGGAGACAGGCCTTACCGTGCTAGGTTCCGGTAGTGGTCTGTCGGGAGCGATATACGACGTTGCGCTTAACTCCGACACCAGCTTTGTCGCCACGGGTGCCGGTCTGTTTGGTTTGACTACGAGAACGCAGGGCGGTAGCCCCGCAACGATTAGAATAGAAGACAGCGACATGCTTCCATGGGCTGTCGAGGTGATGCGGGACGGAGAAGTTCTTGTCGCAGGTGAAGGAGGTGTGCTTGCTTTAGAATCTGGTCAGTTCTTGCCAGTTGGAGATTCATATCAGTTGGTGCCAGTCGGCTCCGACAGCGTTGTTGTTGCTTCGGAGAATGGCTTGGACTTGCTCTACAAGGGCGGGGGCAGATGGTTGGCTTCGACCGTCCTGTCGCATCCGCAGCCGGTTAAAGATCTGGTACGAGATCGCCACGGGGTCTTTTGGTTCTCTGATCAAGCTGGTGACGTCTTTAGAGTGCTTCAAGAAGCGCACACTTTTACAGCGGCCACAAGTTCGAAGGTGGAATTCGCCGGAACTCAGCCCAAGGGGCGAGTCTTGTTCGGACAGACGCAGTTGTCAACGGTGGTTGTGACTGCTGGAGGGATTTATCGCCTTGCACACGACGAGTTTCCAATTCTTAAGCCTGACCTAGAAATGGAAACTGACGTCGCGAACCCGATTCTTGATGTATCCGAAGACGCAGGCGGGAGACTGTGGTTGCTCCGTAAGCATGACGCATTTGTTCGTGTCGGAGATACGACATGGGTCGAAATCCCATCACTCCGATTCCCCCGGGAGACCATCGGAAGCATCTACTTCGACGACGACATCGCCTGGATCTCAAGCGGCAATACCCTCTATCGGTTCGATCCCAAACTCGACAAACGGATCGTACCCACCTTCCCGCCGATCGTTCGACGAGTTTCATCCATCGGGTCCGACTCCACAATCTACTACGGATACGCCAGGGAGGGCGCGCCTACGCCAAAACTCGACTATGGCGACAATGATGTTCACTTCGCGTTCTCCGCGCCTATCTACCATGGACACGAACACACTGCCTATAGCTACCTGCTCGAGGGTCGCGACCAGGATTGGAGCGATTGGACAACCGACACGATCGCGGAATACACTAACCTCCGCGAAGGCTCGTACTCGTTCCGGATTCGAGCTCGCAACATCTATGGCAACGAATCGCCTGAAGGCGCATTCACTTTCTCCATTTTGCCGCCCTGGTATCGAACCTGGTGGGCGTACCTCATGTACGTCGCAGGCTGCGCCGTCGTCGCCGCCCTCGGCGTTCGATACTACCGAATGACCGTCGCGCATCGACGAGCCGTTGAACAGGAAAAAGAGCTGCAAGCAGAGCGCGTCTTCAACGAACGCCTGCGCTATGCAAACGAAAAGCTAAAGACAGCGAACAATCGACTCGTCGAAGTCAATAACCTGAAGGACGAGTTTCTGGCCACAACTTCACACGAGTTGCGAACACCCATCACCGCAATTCAGGGATATGCAAACATCCTGAAAGAGGAACTGTCAGAACCCCATCGCGAGTTCGCTGAGATCATCGACTCAAGCAGCCAGCGGCTGATGCGAACGCTCAACAGCGTCCTCGACCTCGCCAAACTTCGGTCCGGAACCATCGACGTCAACCTCGCCGTCATCCAACTATCTTCGATTCTCACTCAGATTGTCGAGCCGCTGCTCGATGCAGCAGCCGAAAAAGGCCTCAACCTCACAACGGACTGCGATCGCAGTATCCACGTGATGGCCGATCAGTACCTTCTGAAAAACATCCTCACGAATATCATCGACAATGCCATCAAGTTCAGTGACGCCGGGTCCATCACCGTATCGGCGTCCCCGCAGAACGAAATGGCAATCATCACAATAGCAGATCAAGGCATTGGCATTGACGATGAGTTCATGCCACAGATCTTTGATGAGTTCAAGCAGGAATCCGGCGGACTGTCAAGAGAACACGGCGGAACCGGCCTCGGCCTCGCAATCACGGCTCTCATGGTCGAGGCCGTCGGCGGCGCGATATCAGTTGAATCAGAGAAGGGCGTGGGGACACGCGTGCGGGTGGAAATACCGATTGCAACTGCGTATGACTCACCGAAGACCGGCCCGTCCGGAGATCGAAACGCCGACCGTCAGCCGACCCGTCGCCCCGACTCAGCACAGCCGGGCATTCCCGACAAACCTGTACCTTAGACGTCGATACGCCCTAGTTGCGTCTCGCAAAACTCAGGTCAGGACCAGTTGATCTTTGCCCAACTGCGCGGTGCGTTGCGATGCGTCGCATTCTTTCTTTGTATGCTAAGCTGGAACTGCCTCCTGTGGATTCGGCTTCGACTTGGCAACCCCGAGAATCCTGCGCAAGTGCGAGCAGGCATCCAACGTCGCGCCTGCGTTCAACTGTGCCAAATACTTGGCGTGCAGGTTACAGTCAGGTCTGACCTGCCCAGCCCCGGAGCGTCCCTGATCGCCTCGAACCATCTAAGCGTTCTTGATGCGATTGTCCTGGCATCAGTGTTCGACGTGTCGTTCCTCGGAAAGGCCGACATCCTGTCATGGCCTGTAGTTGGTTGGGTTACGAGGACCGTCGGCATGATACCCGTGTTTCGAGATCGACGAATGGCGACATCCGATCTTGTCCAGCGAGTCCGCGAGAGGCTTCACGAAAATGTGTCCGTACTTGTGTTTCCGGAAGGTACAACGTCAGACGGACGCGCACTGCGGCGCTTTAAAACGGGCGCGTTTGAATCCATCGTCGGACTCCCGGATGCGCGGGTACTCCCTGTTTGTATTGCCTATTCTTCGGGCGCCCCGAGGGAATCTCAGGTATCCGAAATTCCATTAACCTGGCATGATCCGCGGACTTCGATGGCCGTCCATTGCTGGCGTGTCCTGAAGATTCGACGGACGTGGACGCGGGTATATGTCGGATTGCCGGAAACGGTGGGATCAAGCGACCGCAGGGCTCTGGCAAAATCAGTGGAACATGCGGTGAACATGCTGAGACGTGATGCGTGGCCGCAGCTTGCACCCGTGACTGGATCATCCGCCATTCCCTCGGATGCAGGCACGTCGTCGTTTTCATGATGCTCGGGGGGCAATCGAAGATGCGCGAATGCAGTCACTATCGTGCGCATCGAACCCGGGCGATACTTACGACGTTAAGAATCGCCAGGAAGAATCGTTAGGAACAACCTCTAGGCAGCAGTCAGCCGGCGTGTCCAAGAGCCTGCCGACCGACGAACGCTTCCGGGCCGAGTAGTAAGATTCAGAACAGAATGACGCCGCAGTGCGAGAATCCGCAAAATATCGTTGGGCAATCGGCGTCGCCGTTGCGCTTGTCATCGGCTTTGTCGCGGGGCGGGCCCACCAGGCGGCGAAAAACCTTGACGACGCCGGCTCAGGTCAGGCAGAGGCCGTTGTGATGCACGTCGCGCCTCCTGCTGCCGAAAGCGACGCCGCCCAGCCGCCTGTTCCAGCCGAAGCCAGAACACAAAGCAACGCCTTCAAGACAGCCGCCGCCCGCGTGCGGGAAGCCGTGGTCTTTGTGCAGGTCGCGGTCCACTCTGCGTCAACTGAAGATTCGATTCTGGACAACTTCAGCGATCGCCTCTTTCGCGATCACGTCCTCCCGCGCAGCGTCGGCAGTGGCGTGATTATTTCTCCGGATGGCTACATCGTTACGAATAACCACGTCGTCGAAGGTGCCCGGCAAATCCAGGTGACCCTCACCGACAAGCGCGTGTTTGACGCCGAACTCGTCGGTACCGACCGTTCAACCGACCTCGCTGTTCTGCGGGTCTCGGAATCCAACCTGCCCAACGCCGTCTTTGGCAACTCTGATCTCGTGGACATCGGCGAATGGGTACTCGCGATCGGTAACCCATTCAGACTGCGATCCACGGTTACGGCAGGGATCGTGAGTGCTGTCGGACGGGACGTCGACATCATCGAAGACGGATCGGGTATCGAAGACTTTATCCAGACCGACGCAGCCATTAATCCCGGTAACTCGGGAGGGGCTCTCGTAAATCTTAGCGGCGAATTGATTGGCATCAACACCGCCATCGCAACGGAGTCCGGCAGCAACGAGGGCTACGGATTTGCAGTCCCGTCTAACCTCGTTGCACGCGTCGCCAGTGACCTCATCGAATTCGGCGAGGTGCAACGTGGCTCCCTGGGGGTCACGGTCCTTCCCATGACGATTGAACGAGCAAGATCCATGGGGCTTGATCGCGCTGCCGGTGTTGAGCTGCGCGACGTTGCGTTCGGACTCGCGGCGCATCGTGCCGGTCTGCGAACCGGCGATGTCATCATCAGTATCGATGACGCCGAGATCGACGAACCCAACCAGCTTCAATCAGCCGTCGCCAGGCGTCGACCCGGTGACACGCTCAGCATCCGCTTCTGGCGTGGTACCCAGTTGCAGACGCGCGAAGTGACGATCCTCGGTCTCGACGACGGCGCGACCGGCAGGTGGCTTGCGCGCCAGTTCGATGAACCGCGACCGTCTGTGCCCGCTGACCCTGAGCCACGGGCTGAGGCGAACCCGCATCAAAATGTATCTGGACTTGGCTTGCTCGTTGCGCCGGTTGGGGAATCAGCCCGCGAAGCGTTTGGTGTTGACGGTGGCGTCTATGTCATCAGCGTTCAGCCGGACGGCACGGCGGCGTCGGCTGGCATGCATGCTGATGCTGTAATTGCCTCGGTTGACGGCGTCAGCGTTTCGGCCTATGAAGACCTGCGTGACGCACTGTCTAAGTATGAGGTAGGGGCATCCGTCGTTGTTGAGACTGTCCGCCGTGACGGCTCACATTTCTTCTACGACGTGCAGGTCGGCGGCGAGTAGCCCGCCATTCGCGGACGGCTGTCGTGTTGCGACGAGGCGTTCGGTATATTGCTGATCACCGATACAACGCTGAATGATCCGCTACTTTACTGCCGGCGAGTCCCATGGAGAGGCGCTCGTTGGCATCGTCGAAGGCTGTCCGGCGGGCGTACCTGTTTCGCCCGATCAAATTAACCACCAGCTTGCGCGCCGCTGGCTCGGGTACGGACGTGGGGGGAGGTCAAAGTTTGAACGCGACCAGATCCACATCTTCTCGGGAATCAGGTTCGGCGCAACTATGGGGAGTCCAGTTGCGCTGCGTTTGGACAATGCAGCCTTTCACAAGGACAAAGCGGCGTGGCCCGAAGTCATGGCTGTCGAGGGAACCGGTGAAGGCGTTGACCGCGTAACGCAACCCCGACCCGGGCACGCTGATCTTGTCGGCGTGCAGAAGTATCGGTTCGACGACATCCGGCCTGTCATCGAGCGATCAAGTGCGCGCGAAACCGCAATGCGTGTTGCATGCTGCACCGTTGCGCGCTGTCTGCTGGAGCGTCTGGGTATCCGAATTGACAGCCACGTGATTGAGCTTGGTGGAGTCGGGTATAAGTCAGCTGGGGAGCTTCGCGCAGCCCGTGATCGGGCGTCCCGCGAGGCGGGAGGCCGAGGTATTTCGGAGACGGCGGATGAGAACCTGGTACGAATGCTCGACGCCCAGCTTGGTGACGACGTCATCGAACGCATCAAGCAGGCAAAGTCGGATGGCGACACGCTCGGCGGCCGATACGAAGTCGTGATCTCGGGAGTGCCCTCCGGACTCGGATCGTACGTCCAATGGGATCGAAAGCTCGACGCCGCACTCGCGCACGCGATCATTTCCATTCAGGCCCAGAAAGCCGTCGAGATTGGCGACGGTGTTGACGGTGCCGCACTCCCGGGATCGCAAGTGCACGACGAAATTGTACCTGGGCTGTCACGGTCAAGCAACCGCGCGGGTGGGATCGAAGGCGGCGTGTCGAATGGCATGCCGATTATAATTCGCGGTTTTATGAAGCCGATTCCGACACTCATTAAGCCGCTCGGCTCGGTGGATCTCAAAACCGGTGAGGCCATGGCTACGCGATATGAGCGATCCGACGTTACGAGCGTTCCGGCAGCCTCTGTCGTTGCCGAAGCCGTTGTTGCGGTGCCGCTGGCAAATGCGGTTCTCGAAAAGTTCGGCGGCGACTCGCTTGAGGAGCTGTTGGAGCGCTTTCCCGTCGGCGGCGCCTCAGCCGGCTCTTAGCGTTCGGCGGCAGCGACTCCGCCGGCCGTATTGGTTTTCGGTCAAGATTCGCGGATTTGCCCATCCGGCCAGCAGGGGGAGCGTATTATCAAGGCGCTCATGTGTCCCTCGCCGTCGAAAGTCAAAAGGCTAACAAGCGGCGGCTGTCCGAGGAATCGGACCCTCCCGCTAAGAAGTGGGTTGTACCGTGCCTGATTCTGTTTCTCTGAGGCGCGGGTCATCCGGAGCTGCCCAGCCTATGGCCTCGGCGTGCCGGGCCTTTCGAGCGCCCCGTGTTGCCAGAGATGGATAACCAAGCCACGTAAACAACGTTCATGTCTGCCCCTGCCGAAGAATCCGCCAAGCGTAGCAAAGCCTACGATCCGTCGGATATCGAGAAGAAGTGGTACAAGTACTGGGAGTCGCACGGACTCTTTCGAGCTGACTCGACATCTGGTCGACGGCCACACGTCGTCATGATGCCGCCGCCGAACGTCACGGGCCGGCTACACATGGGCCACGCACTGCAGAGCACTGTCCAGGACGCAATCACCCGACTCAAGCGCATGCAGGGCTACGAAGCGCTCTGGATGCCCGGCATCGATCACGCGGGTATCGCGACGCAGAATGTTGTTGCGCGCCAGCTCAAAGCAGAAGGGGTTTCAAGAGAAGAGATCGGCCGTGATGCTTTCGTGGAGAAAGTCTGGGAGTGGAAAGACGAATACGGCGGAATCATCAATGACCAGATGCGCCAACTTGGCGTCTCCTGTGACTGGTCACGCGCCCGCTTTACGATGGATGATGGCTTCACCAAAGCCGTCCAGCATGTGTTCGTCCATCTCTACGAACAGGGCCTCATCTACCGCGGCAATTACCTCGTCAATTGGTGCCCCGTTGACAAGACGGCCTTGTCGGATGAAGAGGTTGACAACGTCGAGCGCGACGGCAATTTGTGGTACATCAAGTACCCGCTCGTCGATGGTGACGGTGCCGTAATCGTCGCAACGACGCGCCCGGAGACGCTGTTCGGCGACGTGGCGCTGGCCGTCCACCCCGACGATGAACGGTACGCAGATTTGATCGGCAAGAAGGTCCACCTTCCGCTGACTGATCGACAGATCCCGATTGTTGCGGATGACTACGTCAAATCCGACTTCGGCGCCGGCGCCCTGAAGGTCACGCCGGGGCACGACAAGAACGACTTTGAGATTGGCCAGAAGCACGGGCTGCCTGTTATCTCGATCATGAACAGCGACGGCACCCTGGCGGACAATTGCGGATCGTTCAGCGGTATGGACCGCTTCGAGGCGCGCGACAAGGCGGTCGAAGCCCTCCGTGAATCCGGTCTGCTTGAGAAGATCGAAGACTATCGCGGGACTGTACCGATCTCAAGCCGATCGAAGGCTATCGTTGAGCCGCTGATTTCGCGACAGTGGTTCGTCAGCATGAAGCCGCTGGCTGAATCCGCAATTGCAGCGGTTCGTAACGACGATGTCACGTTCTACCCGCGACGCTGGGAGAACGAGTACTTCCGTTGGATGGAAAACATCCGTGACTGGACGATCTCCCGTCAGCTCTGGTGGGGACACAGGATTCCCGTCTGGTACCACGTTGACGAAGACGGCAATATCGATGAGTCGAGAGACTTCGTCGTCTCGGTTGAACAGCCCGCGGATGGCATGGTCCAGGACGAAGACGTGCTCGACACGTGGTTCTCTTCGTGGCTCTGGCCGTTCGCAACACTCGGCTGGCCCGAAGAATCAGAAGACCTCGACTACTTTTATCCGACCGATGTCCTTGTGTCGGGCTACGACATCCTGTTCTTCTGGATCGCACGGATGATCATGGCCGGATTACACTTCACCGGCCAGGTCCCGTTCAGCGATGTGTTCATCACCGGCATGGTGAAGGACAAACAGGGGCGCTGGATGTCGAAGAGCCTCGGCAACGGAATTGATCCGCTGGACATGATTGACCAGTACGGATCCGACGCCGTTCGCTTTTCCCTGACCGTGCTGTGCGCGCAGGGGCAGGACATCAAGCTTGACCCGCTCAAGTTTGAGATGGGCCGAAACTTCGCGAACAAGATCTGGAACGCGTTTAACGTGTTCGGACAGTTCATGGAAGATAACGCGAACTACGAACGGGTGCGGTCTCCTCGTGATCTTGAGCTGGTTGAGCGATGGATGTTGCACCGCGTAAATGCAACGCTGGAATCCGTCAACGACTCGACGCAGAAGTATCGCCTGAATGAGGCGCTGCTCTCGATCTATGACCTGTTCTGGCGCGACTTCTGCGACTGGTACCTGGAGCTCATCAAGCCTGAGCGCGGCGGCTCGATGGACCAAACTACCATTGCTCTCGCCGTTGACCTGTATGAGCGGATGACCCTGATGCTGCATCCGTTTATGCCGTTCATTACGGAAGAGCTCTGGTGGCGCATCAGGAATCGTGAAGACGGACAGTCGCTGATGACGCAGTCGTGGCCGTCGGTCGACGAAGCCGAGATGGACGCTGACGCGGATGCACTCTTTTCGCTTATTCAGCGCCTGATACAGGACATCCGAAATATTCGGGCTCAGTACAACGTTAAACCGTCACAGTCCGTCGACGTGATCATCAGCGTGGGTGCTGAGAGTGAGCGGTTTGTCGATCAACTCGCCGCGCATGAGCACTACTTCGCGAAGCTTGCCGGCGTCGGAAGTCTCGTAGTAGGGTCAGATGTTGAGCGGCCGCGTGCCTCAGCCTCCGCGGTTGAAGGTGACATTCAGCTCTTTGTCCCGCTTGCGAACATGATCGATCTCGACGTCGAGCGTGAGCGCATTCAACGAGAGATCGATCAGAAAGCGTCGTTTGTGACCTCGGTACAGAAGAAGTTGCGCAACAAAAACTTTGTGGAGCGTGCTCCAAGCGAAGTAGTGGATCGTGAGAGAGCAAAGGAGCGAACGGCAACGGAGGAGTTGGTTCGACTCCGCGAAAGCATGGAGGAACTGAATGGGCTTTAGGCATCTGTTGAGACCGCATCGGATGTTGCTGCTGTGCACGACGCTCATCCTCGCGCTGTGTGTCAGCGCGTGCTCGCCTGAGACTGACACCGCCGTCCCGGTTGTGGAAGGGCTCTCGTACACGCGCCTGCAGAGTGGCGCACGGATTGTCTCGGGTGAGCTGTTCAACCCGTCAGATCATCCGATATCAGGGGCGCAGATCCAGGTAAGCCTGTTCGATGGGTCCAACACGCGCGTCGGTAGCGTCAGCATCGCAGTCCAGAATATCCCAGCGCAGGGGAGGGTATCGTTTCGGCACCCGCTCGACACCGATGCTGATGTGCAGGCAGCACGCGTGCGATCCGTTATCGTTCTCTGACGGGACTACGATCGGAAGTGCGTTCGCTACCTCGTCTGACTAATAAACCTCAAGCGTAGCATCTACTTCGTCGCGCCACGCGACGAGTCCGCCCTCGAGGTTGCGCACGTGTTCAAATCCGCGCTCAAGAAGTACCTGCACTGCCGCGGCTGATCGGCGGCCGGTGCGACAGTACACCACGATGTTTGCGTCGGCCGGATACTCTTCGCCGGGCGTCGTCGACTGCAACGTCTGGCGCGTGATGAGCTCGCCTCCAATGTGCCCGAACGCGCGCTCTTCGGTGGTGCGAACGTCGATGAGCACAATCTCGGTTTCAGTGGCCCGTAGTTCGGTCGCCAGATCAGTCGGGGACACAACGGGCAGTTCGCGGGGTGGCGATTGCGCGGGCGCGTGACCAGCCGTCGTTTGGTCGGCAGCAGTTTGGTGGCCCACGGCTTCTATCCCCGAGCAGAATGCCGCGTAGTCGACAAGCGCAATGTCTCCCGCTCCACCACAGATGCACTGCGGGTCGCGCTCAAACTGTAAGCGCTGAACCTCGAGCGTCAATCCGTCGAGCAGCACCAGCCGTCCAACGAGCGGCGAACCGATTGACGCGATCACCTTGATTGCCTCCAGCGCCTGCATCGAACCAATGATGCCCGGCAGGGCACCAAGCACACCGCCTTCAGCGCACGACGGCACCAGTTCTGGAGGCGGTGGTGTTGGAAACAAACAACGATAACACGGTCCGGCCGCTCCGGGAAAAACCGTCAGTTGCCCCTCGAATCGATACACGGCGCCGTGAACAACCGGCTTGTCCAGCTTGACGCCAAGGTCACTGATCAGGTACCGCGTTGGCAGGTTGTCCGAGCCATCAAGCAGCACGTCAAACTCGCTCGCGATAGACACTGCGTTCTCCGCGGTGATTCGATTCTCGAACGTCGTGACGCGCGTATGAGGATTAATGCTGCGAACGCGCTCGGCAGCCGTTGCTGCCTTCGACTTACCCTGATCAGCCGTATCAAAAATCACCTGCCGCTGCAGGTTCGACCGCGAGACATGGTCGTCATCGACAATCCCGATGTGACCAATCCCGGCGGCTGACAGGTAGAGCAGCGCCGGGGCGCCAAGGCCGCCGGCGCCTACAACCAGCACCGACGCATCGCGCAGCTTTTCCTGACCTACCGGTCCAACCTCGGGGAGAAGGAAGTGGCGGGCGTAGCGCTCGCGTTCCTCCGAGGTGAATGGGGACAGCGGTCCGTTAGCAGTCACCGAACTTCGTCAGATTGCAGCACGTGCACGGCGTCCCGCGTGTCGTGCGGGAGGCTGCCACGATGCGATCGCAGATAGACAAACGGCGTCTCGTGCAGGAATGCTGAGACTCGTGACATGTAGATGTCGGCGTATCGCTCTACCTGCCGCGCAAAAAGGCTCTTGTCTTTTCCCGTGCGCATCAGCAGGCCCCAGTGCTGGTTCAGCAACTCGCCTGCTCGCTGCGCCAGCGGCGAGATCTCCTCGTCGATTGCAACCACCTGTGACCGCACTTGGCCGAGCTGCCGCTCCAGTTCCACCTGCGTCATGTCAGAATCGTCACCGTAGCGCGCCGTTACCCTGAGCAACTGCAGCCTCAATCGGGAATACTCGCGCTCCAGATCCTCTTTGACGATCATTTTCTCCGAGAGCGTTGCTTCGTCCTCAGAGAACTCCCGCACCGCGCGGATCTCATCTTCGAGCTCACGAATCACAAGTGCCGTGCGCCACCTGAGTATGCTTTTGGAGACGTTGACGTCGGCAAAAAGGTGATCGCCCACATAGAGTATGTCTTCGCCGGCTACGTTCAGGCTTGCTTCGACGAGTCCGGCGTTTGCGCCAACGTAGACCTTTCCGGTTTCAAGCAAGCCGACATGCTCGCGCAGCAATCCGTCTTCAGAAACGACCTCAAATGCGGGTGTGCGCGACGAAAAGAACGCGGGCTTCTGGGCGCCGACGATAGAAATGTCGAACAGGTCGCGCCACGTCATCTTGCTCGGAAGGAACGGGTCGAGAGCATACGTCAGCATCGCCGATGCGAACTTCCACTCCGAGTTGGTGATAAGCAGGATCCGCTTGCCGGCCTTTTTCTGGTCAAGCAACGCCATCGCCGTCTCGGGGTCGAGGTCAACGAACGCTTCGGGATCAGCGATGATCTCGGATTTAAGCTGCCCCTCCATGTGCGCTTCGTCGAGCGTTCGGCGCACACGGCGATACAGGGCGGCGTAGCCCGGCACATCCGAAATTGAACCGGCATCGAGCAGATCAACGAGCTGCATGTAGATGCCGGCCTCGGATATCGAAAACAGCGTGTTCAGGAAGGCCCAACGGGAGTCGTTGAGATCGACGATTGTCTGCTTGTATACCCGCTTCTTTTCGTCCAGGGCGAGTACGTTGGTACCGTGGCTCGCGTACTTGACGTACCCGAAACGGTCTGCTTTGATGACGTTGCCCAGCTGCGTGTCGATGATCAGCCCGCGCATGACCTGCTCCGGGTCGAAGTGCAGGGCGCTGACCGGCCAGCCCTCTGCCACGAGGCGTTCCTTGATGTACGCGTACGCGCGCTCCTCCCACACGCGCATGTGATAATGGACCAGCGTGTAGTCCATATCGTATCCGATCGCTCGAACGCCGCGCATGTTGAGCGTCCTGTTGCAGAATAATCCGGTCTTGGGCATAAGGTTTTTGTGAACGGCCGGGCTGCTCCCGGCGGCGGGCATCTTGGCAGTTTCGGATTGCAAACCGCGTGAGGCCAAGTGGTACGTCCAAGGCTATATTTGGATCACCACCCCGGGTTAAGTCAATGTTATCCCGGAATCTGACGCCCCGACTGGGAGTATAGTACCACCGACCCGCTTTTCTCCAACGTATGTCCAAGCCTTTGAGTCCCGCACAGCCGGCCGGAATCGTGCGAACCGTCACCTTTGGCGAGATCATGCTCAGGTTGTCGCCCGAAGGTCACCGCCGCTTTATCCAGGCGGACCGGTTCGATGTTGTCTACGGTGGCGGCGAAGCCAACGTGGCCGTTTCGCTTGCGAACTACGGGATTCCTGTTACCTTCGTCACGCGGCTTCCGGATAATGACCTTGGCCGTTGCGCAGCGGCGACCCTCCGCAAACACAACGTTGACACGGGGCAGATTGCCTACGGCGGGGAGCGCCTCGGGATCTACTTCCTCGAGACGGGCGCTGTCGGCCGCGGCAGCAAAGTTGTCTACGACAGGGCCCATTCGTCTTTCTCGACGATTGAACCCGGCATGATCGACTGGGACGCGGCGTTTGAAGGTGCCGGCTGGTTCCACTGGACCGGTATCACACCCGCCGTCTCCGAGGGCGCAGCGGACGTTTGTCTTGAAGCGGTGCGTGCCGCCCGCAAGCGCGACATGACCGTGTCCTGCGACCTTAACTATCGCGCAAAGCTCTGGAAGTACGGCAAGAAGCCCGCAGAAGTGATGGAAGAGCTCGTAGCCGGATGCGACGTCATCCTTGGCAACGAGGAAGATGCCGACAAGGTGTTTGGCATCTCGGCTGAAGGCGTGGATGTTCACAGTGGCCACGTCTCCGCTGAGGCGTACCGCTCGGTCGCAGAGCAACTCATGGCGCGCTTCCCGCAGTGCAAGAAAGTCGTGATCACGCTACGCGGTTCAATCAGCGCCTCGCACAATACCTGGTCAGGTGTGCTCTACGACGGCAGCACACTCTTTACCGCGCCGACCTACGACATCACCCATATCGTCGACCGCGTTGGTGGCGGAGACTCGTTTATGGGCGGATTGATCTACGGCCTGCAGTCGCATCCGGATGACGACCAGCAGGCCCTGAATTTTGCAGTCGCCGCCTCGTGCCTCAAGCACACGATCATCGGCGATTTCAACCTCGTTTCACTGGAAGAAGTAAACAAACTGACATCGGGTGACGCCTCGGGGCGCGTATCGCGCTAGTCCCGCAGGCTCTAATACACACTCGGAAGTAATTCTCTATCGGATATAATGGAAACCACGCAGCTCACTGAAAAGCGACAGTTCAAGTACGTACCCGACCTCTGGGATGACGAAAAAGCCGACAGTCTGGATGCGCTCGGACGTCTCGTCTACCGTTCAAATCTCCTAGGCCAGGACTGGCGGATCACCAACACGGGTGGCGGCAACACCTCGTCAAAGCTGACGGAGGTTGATCCGGTTACAGGCGAAGAAGTCGAGGTGCTCTGGGTGAAGGGCTCTGGCGGCGACCTCCGAACAGCCGGACGCGCAAACTTCGCGTCACTGTACCAGGACCAGCTGATCGCGCTGCAGGACGTGTACGCCCGATTCGAAGATCGCGGCGTCAAGACGCCGGCCGAAGACTCGATGGTTGGCATGTACAAACACTGCACGTACAATCTGAACTCGCGTGCGCCGTCGATCGACACGCCGCTCCATAGTTTCATTCCGCACAAGATTGTTGACCACACGCACCCGGTTGCGTGCATCGCCATCGCGACCGCAAAGGATGGCCCGGAGCTCACAAAGAAGATCTACGGCGACGATGTCATCTGGGTCGACTGGAAGCGTCCGGGGTTTGAGCTTGGCCTTGAACTTCAGCGGGTCTGTCAGGAGCATCCCAACGCACGCGGCGTCATGCTCGGTGCCCATGGACTCATCAACTGGGCGGATACCGACAAGGACTGCTACTACCTGTCCCTCGAACTGATCGAGCAGGCAGCCGCGTACCTCGCTGAGCACGACCTTGGCGACAAGACGTTCGGCGGACAGCAGTTCGAGACGCTCTCAGAATCCGCCCGCCGCGACGTACTCGTCGATGTCTTGCCGTGGCTTCGCGGGCAGGTGGGCCAGGAGAAGCGCGCCATCGGAACGGTTGACATGGCTGACGATGTGTTGTCGTTTGTCAACTCAGTCGATGCGCCGCGACTAGCTGAGCTGGGCACGTCCTGTCCAGACCACTTCCTGCGTACGAAGATCAAACCGTTGTACGTCAACTGGGACCCGGGTACCGAGGACGTTGATACGCTCAAAGAAAAACTGAAAGCGGGCCTTTCCCAGTATCAGGCTGACTACGCCGCCTACTACGAAGAGCACAAACACTCCGACTCGCCGGCGATGCGCGTTTCGAGTCCGACGGTCATTCTTGTGCCGGGCGTCGGGATGATCACGTGGGGTAAGACGAAGAGTGAAAGCCGCGTCGTCGCCGAGTTCTACAAAGCAGCCATCGGCGTTATGCGCGGTGCCGAAGCGGTGTCGAGCTACACGGCGCTACCGCGCCAAGAGGCGTTCGATATCGAGTACTGGCTGCTCGAAGAAGCCAAGCTGAAGCGCATGCCGCCCGAAAGCGAATTGTCGCGTCGGATTGTCGCCGTCTTTGGCGGAGGCAGCGGCATTGGTCAGGCGGTGACGCGCCGACTTCTCGACGAAGGAGCAACGGTGGCCGCGATTGATCTCAATGAAGAGGCGGCGCGCGAGACGGCTGAAGCGCAACTGCAGCGTGTCGGCATGGGCATCGGCGTTGCCGGTACCGGTATATCCGGCAGTGGTAACATCATCGGGCTAGGCTGCGACGTGACCGATCGTGAATCGATCCGGAGCGCATTCGAAGAGATGTTGCTCGCGTACGGCGGAGTCGACTCGGTAGTTGTCACGGCCGGCTACTATGCGCCGACGCCTGCGGGATCAGCGGGCGACAAGTCGTGGACCACGAGTTTTGCAGTCAATGCAACGGGTCCGTACGTGGTCGCGGACGAAGCAGCCCGGATATGGGATGCGCAGGGTCTGTCGGGCAGCATGGTTGTAACCACCAGCGTCAACGGTGTTGTCGCCAAGCAGGGCAGCTACGCCTACGATGCGAGCAAAGCCGCTGCGAATCACGTTGTGCGTGAGCTGGCAATCAGGTTTGCGCCGAACATCCGGGTCAACGCCGTTGCGCCCGCGACCGTTGTTGAGGGCAGCTCGATGTTCCCGCGCGATCGCGTCATCGACTCGCTGAAGAAGTACGGACTCGAGTACA
>JAUIJQ010000508.1 GCA_030431165.1 Rhodothermia bacterium
TGATCTGCTTGCTGACATTGCCGCGGACGTGCGGCACGACATCGGCGAAATTATGGATCCCGATGCGCTGGCCTTAGCGATGCGCGGATGCCAGGCGGTATTTCATGTTGCGGGCGCGGTCGGACTTGAAGGCAAGCGAGACCGTACGCGCCTGGGTAGCGTCAATGTTCTCGGTACCGCCACCGTCATGAACGTCGCGCTTGATCTTGGCATCCAGCGTGTGGTGCACACTTCAAGCATTGCCGCGATTGGTCGTCCCGACGGTACGGAGGTAACCATTGACGAAGAGTCTGAGTGGTCTTCGTCCAGCGCGAACTCCGAGTATGCGTTGTCAAAACGCGATGCCGAGTGGGAAGTACGCCGAGCGATCGCCGAAGGACTTGACGCCGTAATGGTAAATCCGTCGCTCGTATTTGGCCCGGGGCGCTCAGGCGAAAACACGCAACGTATCGTTGAGACCGTGCGGGACCAGAAACTGCCGGCTGTGCCGGTTGGCGGTACAAACGTGGTGGACGTGGAAGACGTGGCAGCAGGTCACATTGCCGCGCTTGAGAGAGGTCGTACGGGCGAGCGCTACATTCTTGGTTCGCAGAACCTCTCCTGGCGGGAAATCATTGACACACTCGCCGCGGCGCTCGGGGTCGAGACGCAGTCCAGGACGCTGTCGCCGCGCCTCGCGCTGGCGCTGGCGACGGGATTTGAAGTGCTCGGTCTTATCCCGGGCATCAAGCCCATGATTACGCGCGAGGCTGCACGCCAGACAGCCCGACGGTTTCGCTATGTCAATGACAAAGCGCGATCAGAGCTGCAAATGGACTTTCGACCATTCTCGGAAACTGCGCAACGGCTCGCGGCGGCATTGCAACCTTCGACCACTACCGCAGCCTGAAACCAACGTATAGGCGGCGCCCCGGGTAAGCCGGCACCACGCCGTCCGATCCACGCATCATTGCGTGGTCATACACGGTTCGGTTGCCAAGATTGGCAACGCCAAGGTGCATACCAAACGCGCCGCGTTGGAAACCCAATTCAACGGTCGTCTCTGAAGACCGCGGCGTCGGCGCTTCGACAAGTGCATCCGCGACGCGATCGCGGGCAAGGCGTAGGATCGTCGCCCACCGGAAGTACGGATACCCCGACGCGCCCGAGACGGACAAGTAACTCGTAATCGTACTCGACGGCGTCCCGGGCAGTGCTACCGAACCAGCGTCATCCGTCCATGTGCGTACGAGGGTGGCATCAACCCCCATGGAAACGAACCCGATGAAACCGGCCTCCCCGTACATCCGCACAAAGCCGCTACGGCCAGAACCCGGTTGAATGCGGTAGTCACTCGGCTCAACGGCAACGACCGAGGGTACGGCAAACAGCCATTCGTGCCCAGTTGCGATACCGCCCGACAGTCCGCGCCGGTTTACGTGTGCCGCAACCTGTTGAACTGCGGATCGCAGTCTTGTCAGTGGACGCGATGGCGTTGCAACGATCTGTTGCTGCCCGACCCAAACAACCGTGGGCGATGTAACCTTGAGTACAGCGTTCGGTGCCCACTCACGATATCGACTCTCCAGTCTAACTGTGACGTCGGCGCTACCGAACCGTCGCGTTGAGGTCGCTGCAAAAGCGATGGTTGGAAGCACCCCGGTTGCGCGCTCGAGTTCTTCGCCGACGTCGGTTGAGGCATCCGATTGGTCAACAGCGAGCTCGCCGTCCAGTTCAAGGACTGTCACCCCGCTCGTGAATCGAATCCCGCTTCCCGCCTGCATTGTGTACGTCGACAATGCCGACGAGCCGCCCACCGCTACCGGGGCGTTCGGGTCTGATCCCCGACTGTCCAACTGCGACAGCGAAGCCCCAACGCGCCCCCGAATGGCGCCACCGGCACCAAGCGCGGCGACCGTGCGCTCCGCGGTCCCCGCAGCGGCAACGTCGATCTTGCGGAACCGCTCGCTGCCCTCAAGCCCGTCGTCATAGATCCTGCCCGATATCAGCAGGCCGTTGTAACCACGGCTGACAGATCGCCGGATGTTCGCACTCACGTTCGCTACAGCGGGATCACGTGGTGCATACGCACCTCGGGCCCGGGCATCCGACACAAGTACGCCCTCTCCTTCCACCGTCGCCACGTACGCGCCGAACGCGTGCATGGCAGAGCCGCTGAACGAGGTTGCGACGTATTCGTCCTCGATGGTCGCACCCGATCCATCCGTAAAGGAACGTCCGCTGACATTGGCCACCAGAAATCTGTATCTGCCTGTCTGGCCCGCGCGTTCCAGTCCGGCACCGACTCGAACGGCTCCGACGTTTGACCCGAAAGACGCAAACCCGATCGGACGGATCCCAACTGTTGATGTGGCGCTCAACCGTGGCTGCGGCGATTCACCCGGAAGCAGTGGGTGTTCAGCGACAAGGTCGGCGAACAAGCCAAGACCAGTAAACCGCGCATTTGCCGGGAGAACACTTTGGCGCCTGCCGCTCTCGAAGAATCCGGTACGGCTCAATCCGGCGATCGGAAGATACCCGTCGAGCAGAAGCGCGTCGGTACCCGATGCAGGTGAGTGATCAGCGCTGGTTGAAACGTCATCCTGACGGGGATCGGTACGAGGATCCGGGAGCGGCCTCGAAAGCCGCACGTCGAGAACGGTGTTTGTCGCACCGACCACGACAATCTCTACCTCCCGGGTAACAAACCCGGCGCGCTGAACGACGAGCAGGTACTGACCCGCCGGCACATCCGGTAATGTGACACACCCGGACGAATCAGAGACGCCGCCATATAACGTTCCGGCGAGAACGACGGTGGCTCCAACAATGGGCGTGCCGCCAGAGGCGACAACACACGCCAGGACATCCTGGGCGTTTGATTGCGTCGGCGTCGTCAACGCCACAAGGCCACTCAACAAGATCGCCGCTATGCCGGTTCTGCGGCCGGCCCCGCAGCGTCTACGCACCCGCATTGCGGTCGACGCAATCCGAGCAGTCGAGCCAGGTTTCATTCGGGAGGGCACTCATTGCGCGCGCGCTTGCTCCACGTT
>JAUIJQ010000509.1 GCA_030431165.1 Rhodothermia bacterium
TGATTCATCAGGGCAGCTCTGGGTCGGATCGTTCCAACAAGGCCTCGCTCGCTTCGATCCTGATCGTGAGGCGTTTGTCAGATTCCCGCGACCGGCACAGGGTGCCACCGTCGGCGTCGCGGTTATGTCTCCCTCAAGCGACGCTGACTTCTTCTGGATCGGGACGTCCAACGGTGTCAGCCGATGGTACCCAGGAACGGGCACTTTCGAGAACCTTTTTCGCGACTTTCGCCATGCCCGATTTCCGAAAGCGATCGTGGAAGATGGACAAGGCACGCTGTGGGTCGCCTTTGATGACGGCCGCGTCTTCCAGCGGGATGGTCATACAGGCGAAGCCACAGAAATCCATTTTGTGCCAGCCGCCCCCGCCGGCGTGTCGTTGCATGCCGCGCGAACGCTCGTGCTCCATGAAGACCAGGCCGGACGCGTCTGGGCAGGAACACAAAATGGTCTCTTCCTGCTGGACCGCAACGCACGTGAGCACAAACGGTACGGCGTTGCCGACGGCCTGCCCAGCCTTATCGTCAACAGCATCGAAGAGGATGCATCGGGGGCGCTGTGGCTCGGCACGCACAACGGCCTCTCCCGATTTGATCCGACAACAGAGTCATTCGCCAACTACGGCCCGGGCGACGGCCTTCAGGGTAGACGATTCGGAAAGGGATCGTATCGCGGCCCATCGGGCGAACTGCTATTCGGCGGCATCAACGGATTCAACATCTTCGACCCCGCAAAGATCGTTAACGAGCCCGCACCATTGCGCGCACTGTTCACATCGCTGACGCGACCCGACACAACAATTGACCTGACTGCCCGGTCGCATATTCAGCTTCCGTATCGGCATCGGCTGCTGACATTGACCGTCGCGGCACTTGGTCCGATTCGCGCTGACGCGATTGAATATGCCTACCAACTGGACGACGACGGATGGAACAACCTCGGTGCCAGAAATCAACTGGCGCTTGCGGGTCTGTCGCCCGGGACGTACAAGGTGCGACTGCGTGCGTCAAGCACTTCAGGAAACTGGACGCCTGACGAGTCCTCGCTCACAATCACGATTCGTCCGCCGTGGTGGCGAACAGGCTGGGCCTTCGGCACCTGGTTCGCCCTGGCGGCGCTGCTCTTGTACGGGGGACTCCGCTACGAGCGCAATCGCGCCCTGCTCAAGGAGCGACTACGTCTTGAGCATGAGACAACCCGAAAGCTTCGCGAGCTGGACGAAACAAAGAGTCGTTTCCTGGCAAACCTGAGCCACGAATTCAGAACGCCGCTGACACTGATCGTAGGGCCGCTCCAGCAGTTACTTGCGGAACATGGTGACGACCGACACGGATTGATTCTGCGCAATGCCCACCGTTTGCAGCGACTTATCAACCAGGTGCTGGAACTATCGAAACTGGAAGAGGGCGCGGTGACCCTGCACCGCACAAACGGTGATCTGGGCGCGTTTGCGCGGAGGGTTGTGCTTGCGATGACGCCCCTGGCTGAGCGGGAAGGCGTTACACTCGTGCCTCCCGACACAACGAACCTGTTCGCTGACTTTGACACCGAGCAGATGGAGCGCGTCGTTGGAAACCTCGTCTCAAACGCGTTGAAGTTCACCCCCCGCGGTGGCAGCGTAAACGTGGCGGCAAGATCCGAATCAGGCGATGTGATCCTCGAGGTTTCTGATACCGGGATCGGCATCGCACCGGAGCACCTTCCGCACGTGTTTGATCGTTTTTTTCAGGTTGATGCGACGTCGCGTAGGCGATACGAAGGAACGGGAATCGGACTCGCCCTCGCAAAAGAGCTTGTTGAATTGCACGGCGGATCGCTAAGCGCAGCAAGTACGCCCGGTCAGGGCGCTACGTTTACAATGAGGATGCCGGCAAGCGCACAACACGTGACGTCTGCGGTTGAGGCAGAACCTGTCATGGTAGCATCGGAAGTGGCGACCACCGAATCCGGTAACGGCACGTACGTGCATCGTGCCGACAACGAGGATTGCCCCCGCGTCCTCATCATAGACGACAACCCGGACATCCGAACGTACGTGCGATCACTCCTGTATCCGGCCTATGACGTACTCGAGGCATACGACGGTCAGCATGGTCTCGACGTGGCGCGCGCCGAACTGCCCGATGTGGTCATTGCCGATGTCATGATGCCTCGACTCGACGGACTTGAGTTTACGCGCGCGGTACGATCAGACGCTGTTCTCACGGGTGTCCCGGTTATTCTGCTCACGGCGCGGTCGCAACCAGCCGACGTAGCCACGGGCTTCGACGCCGGCGCAGACCAGTTTGTATCAAAACCGTTTGAGGCGAATGTACTGGTTGCCCGCGTCGCATCCGTCCTTGCCCAGCGCCGTCGGTTGAAGGAAGCGTACGCATCCGACCAGAAAGCAAAACGACCTGAGCACGCAGATCCGCTTGCTGAGAGGCTTGTTTCGGTGGTGTGTGAGCACCTACATGACAGCACGTTTAACGTGGAGCAGTTGGCGGATGAGATGGCGATGAGTGCTTCTCAGTTGCGACGTCGAACAAAAGAGCTGCTGGACGTCGGACCCAACGCGTTGATCCGCCGCGAACGCCTCGCGCGTGCCGAGTTGCTTCTGCGCGATGGTACCGGGTCGGTCAGTGAGGTAGCCTACGCCTGCGGATTCAACAGCATCCACTACTTCTCCCGAGCATACCGGGCGCACTTTGGTGTGGCACCGTCGGCCCACGCGTCGGTTACAGAAAGCTGAGATCGACACAAGAGGCCTCACGAAAGGGCCAAAAAGGGCCACTTTGATCAATTTGTACAACAGATTGACCGGATAGTGCAAGCCGCAGGCCGGATTCTGGGACTCGAAACACTCCCTCGAGAAACCCGGATCTGTCATGAGAAAAGCTACTACCGTACGCCGCAAGCGTCTTGCGCGGTCCTTTGGCATCATCGCAGCATTTGCGCTGTTTACATCGCCCTTATCCGCCCAGGTCACATCAATCGTCGAGATCCCCGACCAGCAGCCGGGGCAGGATGTTTTTCGTGGCGGAACAGC
>JAUIJQ010000510.1 GCA_030431165.1 Rhodothermia bacterium
TACCTGAATCAGTTTACCGAGGAGGGGCTTGTTGCGTGGGACGGATCAACGTGGTTGATTGCCGATCAGGTTGGCAACCACCTGACGTTTGTCTACAACAAGGCCCTGATGCCCGAGCCGCCCGCGACGATCGATGAGATGATTGCCGTGCTGCAGGAGCTGACGGTTGATCAGGACGGCGACGGGAAGGTCGATCGCTACGGACTCACATGGAATTATCGCGAGCCGTACTTCTTCATCCCGTTCCTGACCGCCTTTGGCGGATGGATGATGGACGAGAACGGGAATCCGACGCTGGACACGGAAGCCACGGTGAAAGCGATCCAGTTTATTCTTGACCTGCGCGACAGGTACAAGGTGATACCGGCATCGACCGACTATGACACGTCGGAGACGATGTTCAAGAGCGGCATCGCCGCCGCGATCATCAACGGTCCGTGGTCGTGGGCGGGCTACGGCCAGGCCGGGGTTGACTACGGGCTTGCGCGTATCCCGTTTATGAGCGCGACGGGGAATTGGTCGGCGCCCATCAAGTCGGCAAAGGGGTACTCGGTCAACGTTAATCTTTCGGATGAGAAGCTGCCCTACGTTCAGCGCGTGCTTGCATTCCTGACCGGGCCTGAGATGCAGACCCGGATGGCGGGAGAGCTTGCAACGGTGCCGGTGATTGCATCCGTACGGGAAACGCCGCAGTTTCTCGAGAACGAATTCCTTCAGGCGTCCCTGCAGCAGCTTGAGGTTGCACGGGAGATGCCGACGGAGCCGCAACTTCGACAGATTTGGGACGGAATGCGCGGGCCGTATCAGCTTGTTATGAATGGAGCGGTGACAGCAGAGGAGGGCGCGATGATGATGCAGGCCGACGTAGAGAAACGGATTCGCGATGCGTTCCTTTAGACGTGATTTCTTGGACAGTGCTTTATGCGAAGTAGCCTTGTAACAGCATTGCGAGGAAGAGCCTGACATGGCCGCGGGATCTGCAGCATTGACAACGCCAATGGCCGGGGGTGACCGCGAGAAGCGCTACATGCGCTGGTATCTCACGTTGCTGCTTGGGCCGGCGATTCTGCTGATCCTGGCCGTCGTTGCGTATCCGTTTTTCTTCAACGTCGTTCTGTCGTTGTCGAACATGAACATCTATCACATCCACGATTGGGAGGTGATAGGACTGCAGCAGTATGCGGCGGTATTTGCTGAGCCGAGGTTCTGGGAGATCCTGTTCAAGACGGTGGTGTGGACGGTTGTCAACGTATTCTTCCACGTGACACTTGGCGTGTTTCTCGCGGTAGTGCTGCACCAGAAGTTTATCCGTGGCAAATCAGCCTGGCGTGTCATGCTGATCTTGCCGTGGGCGCTTCCGCAGTACATCACGGCGTTGACCTGGCGCGGCATGTTCAACTACGAGTTCGGGGCGATCAACCTGATCATCACGAAGTACATGAATATGTCGCCGGTGGCCTGGCTGACGTCGCCGGTTGAAGCGTTCCTTGCGGCGATCCTGACCAATATCTGGCTCGGCTTTCCATTCATGATGGTTGTTGCGCTCGGTGCACTGCAGTCGATCCCGCAGGAGCTCTACGAAGCCGCCGACGTCGACGGGGCATCCGCATGGAAGCAGTTCTGGAACATCACGGCGCCGTTGCTTCGTCCGGTGATGGTGCCGGCGATCACGCTTGGCCTCGTGTGGACGTTCAACAACGTCAACGTCGTGTGGCTCGTCTCAAACGGCGGTGAGCCAAACAACCAGACGCACATCCTCGTGTCGTTTGTCTACGAGGCAGCGTTTACAGCATACCGGTTCGGATGGGCCGCCGCGCTGTCCATGGTGATCTTCGCCATCCTGTTTACGTTTACGCAGATCTTCCTGAAGAAGACAAACGCGACGGAGGCCGCTTACTGAGATGGCCATAAAAGCGCGACAACGAAAGTCACTTCTCGGGATGCTCGGGTCCTACGGCGCACTCGTGCTTTTTGCCGTGATCGCCGTCTACCCGGTGCTTCGCATTGTCACGATTTCGTTTCGACCCGGCGACCAGCTTTTGACGACATCGCTCGCGCTTCTGCCTGAAGAGCCGACGCTTGAGAACTATCGCCGCCTCCTGTTTGATACCCTGTTCCTGAGGTGGATGCTCAACTCGCTGCTCGTCTCGGCGGTTGTAACGGTAACCGGCGTCGCGCTGGCGTCAACAGCAGGGTACGCCATGTCGCGGTTCCGATTTGCGGGACGCGGCGCGCTCATGAGCGGACTGCTCGTGACGCAGATGTTTCCCGCGACGATGCTGCTGCTCCCACTCTACGTTGTGTTGATCAACTTGAAGCTGATCGACTCCTACATCGGGATCTGTATCATCTATTCCGCCACGGCGCTGCCATTCTGCGTGTGGCAGATGAAGGGGTACTACGACACGATCCCCGTATCGCTGGAGGAGGCGGCGCGCATCGACGGCGCAACACCCTGGCAGACCTTCAGGCAGGTCATCTTCCCACTCGCTGCACCCGCCCTTGTGATTACCGCACTCTTCTCGTTTATGACCGCCTGGAACGAGTACGTGATTGCAAACGTCGTGCTGCAGAATGTCCAGAACTTCACGTTGCCACTCGGGCTCAAACTCTTCCAGGGCCAAATGACAACGCAGTGGGGGCTGTATGCTGCCGGTTCGCTGCTCGTCTCGGTGCCGATTGTTGTGCTCTTCCTGGTGCTCAGCCGCTTCCTCATCTCGGGACTGACGCTTGGCGCCGTAAAAGGCTGAGACAGTCTCCCTGGCGGATTAATCCCTCGCCACGCCGCGCCGATATTCGGGTTTTGACCCCACCCGAACTCCTACCCCTCGAACGCCCATGCAGAAGGCGATCGCCGCGGCCACGTTCCTGCTCGTGTTCGTGCTCGCAGGATGTGTCGCAGGATGTGTCACGGAGGCCAGCGGTCCGGACGTGACGATCCAGCGTGCGCAGGCCCTGTTCTATCAGCAGCCTGAGAAGGCCGTTGCGCTTTTGGAGATGGCTGCCGAGCACGGCAGTGCCCATGCG
>JAUIJQ010000014.1 GCA_030431165.1 Rhodothermia bacterium
CTCGTCGCCGTCAACAGCAACGCTTTCGCCGAAGAACGCGTTGGCACGGGTAGCAGCGACGGGAAGATCCTCCTCGACCCACGTCGACCCATCGTGTCGGAACACCCAGGCGTTACCCGGGCTCTGGACGTTTACGTTGTACGTACGCGAGCCAACAACGATGACATCACCGTCCACGTCGATCGCCGGACCCATGCGCACGTCGGCGTTTGCGTCCACTCCGACAAGCTTCTGTTCCTGCGACCACGTGCTGCCATCATAGCGGAATACATAGACGGCACCTGCACCGCCGTTCGGACTACTCACGGCGATGACATCCCCGTCGATCGCAACTTCGCGCGCAAACGAGTCTCCAAGCACCGCGTCGTCGGGAAGGAGTTTCTGCTCTTGCGTCCACACCGAGCCGTCGTATCTGAAGACATACGCTGCGCCGGTGGCCGGCGCAATGTCATTGTCCATGATCTTTGCAATGACGGCCACATCACCCTCGATAGCGACTGGGTATCCAAATGAGCCGCCACGCTCCGAGTCGCTGTCCCTAAGCTTCTCTTCGAACTGCCAGGTAGACCCGTCGTAGCGGAAGACGTACGCGGCTCCCGCGCCCTCGAAGGTGGCAATCGGGTCGAAATCCGACCCGGGCGACCCCGCAATGGCGACGTCTCCTGAAACGGCTACGGCAGATCCGAACCGATCTTCGTGTTGTCCGTCGGGTGAGTTTAGCGGTGTCAGGCTTTGCCCGTCAGCCGGCATTGCGTGAATGGCGGCGCTCACCATGAGGAGGCGCACCGCGGTTCGCGTCGCACGCATGATTGCAGTCATGGCGCTGGGGAGTGGATGTTCGTGCCAGTTCGCCTTTCAGGGTATCAAGGCCGGCCCCAATTCGCAAGGGGCGAAACCCTACCTACCTAGCAAGGTCTGGATGTCGGCTGCAGAGGCGCCCGAGTTCCACAGCGGCGTTCCGGGATCAAACAGCGCGGCTGTTTCCAGTGGGCCGACGTACACCGGCTCCATGCCCGCAATCGTGACGAGTTCTGCGACCGTGTACGCCGCTGATTCGTCGTCAGACGCGATCGGGACACCGATTGTATTCTGGCCCGCGGCGGCCGCGATCATGTTCTTGTAGTGCACCGTGTTGAATGCCTTGACAAGTCGCGCCCCCGGGAGCTGTGCGGCCGTCCATTGGCCGGATCCGTCTCCCATGGCGACGGCTGCAGCGACCTCACGCCCGTCACGCTTCTCGAACGGATTGCCCGCATCGATCACGATACGCCCGGCCAGTATTTCTCTGAGCTCGGCGCTGAAGTTTGCCGGTGCGCCAAACGGCACGGCCAACAGCACGACGTTGGAGAACGCAGCCGCCTCGCCCGGCGTGCCCGCAAGTACGTTGCCTTCGGTTTCGATCGACTCCGGGTGGCGCGAGCTCACGAGCACCTCGATGCCGGCCTTTGACCAGATCGAAGCGAGCGTACCACCGATCATCCCTGCTCCGATGATGCCAACCTTCTGTACGGTCTGCTCATCCATGACCAACCTCGTGCGAATACTATCGTCCGGCGGCAATACACAGCCGCGTCCTCAATATGGAAAAAAGCGTCCAGAAGTGCCCGGAATCGCCCGGTGGGTCTGATTGGGGCCTATTCAGGCCGATTGTCGTTGCCAGGCCTCGTTGTCCAACTCGGTTGCGACACGGTATTCGTACCTTACCGGTCTAACCAACTGTATTTGCAGCCGACAATGAACCGCATCCGAGCTTCTCATACGCGCAACCGTTCATCTATTGCCTTGCGCACGCTTCTGTCCCTTTTGTTTGTCTTCGCAATCAGTGCATGTGATGACTCCGGCAATACGGCCGTTGACGACATGTCCGAAGAAGAGCTTGTCGCGATGGCCCGTGGCATTCACGAACGCGTGATTACGGCGGATACGCACGACGACATCAATACGTCCAACTTCACCGACGAGCGCAACTACACGATGGACCTGTCAACGCAGGTCAATCTGCCCAAGATGGAGGAGGGCGGACTCGACGTTGCGTGGCTGGTTGTCTACACGGGGCAGGGCGAGCTGAATGATGAGGGCTACGCTGCCGCTATGGAGAACGCGATGGACAAGTTCAACGCGATCCACTGGTTGGCGGATGAAAAAGCCAACGACCGCATTGAGCTTGCTTACACGTCAGACGACGTCCGTCGTATCATCGCTGCCGGCAAGAAGGTTGCAATGATCGGCGTCGAAAACGCATATCCCGTCGGAACCGACATCGCAAACATCGAGCGATTCCACGAACTCGGCGCGCGGTACATGTCGCTGTCGCATAACGGCCACAGTCAGTTCTCAGACTCGAACACCGGTGAGCGCGACGACGTGTGGCTGCACAACGGGCTCAGCGATCTCGGTCGGCAGGCTGTTGCCGAAATGAACCGCCTCGGCATCATGATCGACCTGTCGCATCCGTCGAAAGAAGCCAACATGGAGGTGTTCGAACTGACGCAGGCACCCGTGATGGCATCGCACTCGTCGGCACGGGCGTTGAGCGATGTTAGCCGCAACATGGACGACGAGCAGTTGATGGCGCTTAAAGAGAACGGCGGCGTCATCCAGACCGTTGCTTTCCGTAGCTATGTTGACACCGACAAGAACAGCGCCTACGGCGCGACGGCTGACTCGGTACGTCAGACAATCGCGGCTGAAATGGGCATCGAGCTGGTGCAGTCCCGACGTGAGCTGTTCCAGATGTCGGATGACGATCGCGAGGCGTATCGGGCACGCGTTGCACCGGTTGAAGAGGCCGCGACGAAGCGGCTCGAAGAGCTTGGCGTCGAGCCGGTCAACGTATCCGATTTTGTCGATCACATTGACTACCTCGTTGAGAAGATCGGCATCGACCACGTTGGCATCTCGTCGGACTTCGACGGCGGCGGCGGCGTTGACGGATGGATGGATGCATCCGAAACGTTTAACGTGACACTTGAGCTGGTGCGCCGCGGTTACTCAGAAGAGGAGATCGGCAAGATGTGGAGCGGCAACCTGCTGCGCGTGCTGGACGAGGTCCAGGAGGTCGCGGCTCGCCTGCAGGCGGGTGCCTAGCAAGTTTTTCAAGCTTCCCGATAGCCGGCTCAGGGCGCTGGCCCTGGTCGGCATCGGGTTGCTGTTCGTGGCGTCGGGGACAAACCACTTCCTGAACCTCGACGTCTATCGCCCCATGATGCCGCCGTGGCTTCCTGCTCACGACGCGCTCATTCTGGTTAGCGGCGCCCTCGAAATCGTCGGAGGGCTTGCCGTGTTCGTTGCGCGTTGGCGGCGCCTGGTCGGATGGGCGTTGGTGCTGATCATGGTAGGTGTCTTTCCGGCCAACCTGCACATGGCGCTGAATCCCGCGCTGTTTCCGGATGTGCCGGCGTGGGCGCTCTGGGTGCGATTGCCGCTGCAGGGCGTTTTGATCGCGTGGGCGTGGTGGGCCACGCGCGAGTGATTTTAAGGCATGTAGGCTGACGCTGATACAAGTCAAGCCGTGATTCTGCTTCTACCTGAAAGCCCAGGGAGTAAGAATCATGGACAAGTACTTCAGTCGCAGTCAGCGTCTCATACTCTTCGGCTGCGTGCTATGCCTGCTGTTGGCCGAAGGTTGTTCCTGTTACGAGTGTTCGTACGTATTCACATCCACCTACGTAGATGGCCAGGGACAGGTTGTCGTAGTCGAGTACAAATCGTGTGATGATTCGTACCGCGATTTCTGGACGTATCTGATTCGCATTTTCGGTACCGGTACCGACGCTGAAACGGGCAAGGCCCACGGTGTCGCGAGGTCGGCAGCTCAGCCGGTGCCCGCCGGTGGACTACGGGGTGACGGCGTTACAGCTCCTCTTCGGTGCACGCTGGACGACGGAGCGGGCGGTATGTATGCGGGAGGAGTCTTTCTTGAGGCACTGCTCCGTGACGGGCCTTCGACAGAAGTGTCAAACGTGGCGCTGTGGGATCCATCCGGCCGCAATGGTCGTGGTGAATGGGATAATCTCGAGGGTGGTCTGGATGGTCCGGTAAATGCGCTTGCCCGATCGGGCGCGGACGTATATGTTGCCGGCGCATTTGGTTCATCAGTGCAAGAAGGGACGCCCACGCCAAGAATTGCCCGATGGGATCCCGCAGGTCGCGTCTGGTCGCCAGTTGGTCAGGGAGTCCGCGGCGGATCATTCGCCGAGATTCAGGCGATGACGACCGATGCATCTGATCGAGTCGTTGTCGGCGGCGACTTCACGACCGTGGTAAACCCGGATGGCACCGAAGTCCCAAGTGGCGGAGTTGCACGCTGGAACCCGACATCCGAGACATGGACGGCCCTCGGAGAAGGATTCCAGACGCGCCTGTTCGAAACCATCCTCCCGCTTGACGGCGACTCAGTGCTGGTATCCGGACAGTTTGTCCTGCCGGGGCAGTCCGACGTGATACCTGTCATGTTGTGGGACGGACTTTCGTGGTCACCGTATGATGACGGACTCGAAGCCGAGTTTGGCGCCTATGAGCTGTCGCGGGACGGCGGTGGGTCGTTGTACCTGCGGTACTACTACTACGATCAGAACAACTACGAAAACTCGGGTTTCCGAATAGCTGAACGGTCGGCGGCGTCGACATCGTGGCAGACGATCCTTCATAATGAGTCTATCGTGTCGTCGGTAGCACATCCGAACGGCGTAGGTGTGGCTGTAAACGGCGACTTTACGGCGATTGAAGGTAGCCCAACAAACGGGCGGGCCTTGTGGGATGGCACGGCTTGGGACCCCGTACCGACGCCTGGTGCATGCGCGCAGTCGCAACTGCTACACACCATGGCCGAGCCATCGTTGCCGCCGGTTGATGTTGTTGTTGATGGCGACCGGATTAGTGAGCAACTGACGTTCGGATCAGCTACGTCGATGATGTCAGTTGAGCCCGGAAGCGAGATCGATGCGGCAATTGTTCTCAGCAGCGGGTTCGGCAAGCTGCTTCAAAGATTGGGATTCAGTACTCCAGGTGACACGTTGTTTGCCGTTCGCGAGGTGGTTGCCGAAGATCGGTCCTGCATTATCGCGGGTGTCGGCTTGAGTTCAGTTTCGGGATTTTCATCCAATCCCGAAGATCGGTCCACTTTGTATTCCTTTTCCTCTGTGGACATACCCAATGTGGCGGGTAAATCCGCGAATGATGTACATGTTGTTTTCCTGCATGCGGTTACGGATGCTCCCACCGTTCAGATCGAGCTTGATGGCGTGGTGGTTGTGGAAGGACTTGGGTTTGGGGAGTTTAGTATTCCGAGTCTGGCATCCGACGCTCAGCATACAATCAGCATCACTGCGACAGATTCGGGCGTTGACCTTGGCACCTATGAGATTGACCTCGCCGGCGACGGGGGTGGTACACGTACAATTGCACTCACCGGATTTATTGATTCCGCCGAAAACCAGGGCGGCCCGCCGTTTGCAGTTCGCAGCTTTGGCTCAGACGGGTCCAGCCACGTCGTTCCAACACATACGGAACAGGACCACGTCATCGATGCCACTGGTGTTCGGTCGGTGTATCCGAACCCTGCCGGGGATCACGTAACAGTACGATATGAAGTTGATGCCGGGAGTGGCGCGCCGCGGCTTGTCGTGGTTGACGCGATCGGTCGCGAGGTCATCGTCGCGGCAGACATTCTGTCGCGTTCCGGGTCTTTTGAAACCGTAATGGACGTTAGCGGATTGGCCCAGGGAAACTATTTTGTCAGGCTCACGGCCGGATCCCACTCGAGCACCAGACCGTTTGCCGTAGTCCGCTAGGATCACGTCTGTTTGGCGCGATTGTTCAACCGATTGACGCGCACGTTCAATCGGTAGGCGCCGGGTCTTCCGATCCTTGATACCGTCATCTTGATCAATTCAGGTACGGTATCATGGAACTGGCAAATCACAACATCCTCGTCACCGGCGGGTCCGCCGGTATTGGTCTCGAACTCGCACGGCTGCTGATCCAGCGCGGAAATCGTGTCGCGATCTGTGGTCGAAATGCTCAGCGACTCGACGAAGCGCGTGCTGCACTCGGTAACGTAGAGGTGATTGAATGTGACCTCGCTGATCCGTCCGCGGCGAGCACGCTCATCGATCGGGTGGTCGAGCAACTTGGCGGCCTGTCTGTCCTCGTCAACAATGCGGGTGTCCAGTACAACTACGACTTCGCAGGCGCCGCAGCAGACAACCCGTCGCTCGTTTCAGCGCGGGCCGCGACCGAGGTCCAGATCAACTTTACGTCGCCGGCGGTTCTCACGGCGACAGCAATGCCACATCTCGTTCGCGCCGCCGCTCAGCTCGGCGAAGCGGCGATCGTAAACGTCAGCTCGAGCCTGGCAACAACGCCAAAGGCGGATGCCGCCGTCTACTGCGCGACGAAAGCCGCCCTTCGATCTTTTACGGTCGCCACCCGCTACCAGATCGAAGATGCCGGACTGCCAATCCACGTTGTCGAGGTCGTGCCGCCTCTGGTCGACACCGCGATGACGAGCGGGCGCGGCACCGGGAAGGTGTCGCCAGAGCAGGTAGCGCGCCAGACTGTTTCGGGAATGGTCAACGGTCGCGATGTAATCCGCGTCGGTAAAGCCCGCGTCCTGCACCTCGTGAACCGCGTGTCGCCCGGAACGGCTTCGCGCATCATGCGCAACTCCTGATCAACTCCTGAGCTCCGCATTCACCGGGCGTCGGCCCCTCTTCCCTTGACGTTATGAATACGTTCTCTGCACATACATTGCTCGCCCTCGTCACGGCCCTCTTGTTCGCGTCTGCGTCTGCGGCATCAGCGCAGGCGCTGCCAGACGCCGGATCAAACGGACGATGGCAGCTTGGATTTCACTTCGGTGAACTACCCTGGGACGGCTCGTTCAAACCGGGCGTGTCTTTTGGCTATCACTTCAACGACCTCGTCTACGTCGGCGCGGTTTACCAGATCGCTGACAGGATTCAGCGCAACGGCCGATCGTTCAATGCGCAGGCCGTGGACCTGGCCGGGCTCGACGCGTCGTCAGAGCGGGTTGGTCAGCGTGCCTATCTACAGGTACGCGCGCGCCCGCACCGACTGTCGCCCTACGTTTCAGCGGGCCTGGTCTTCAACGACCGTGACACCGAAACCATTCAGTTTGACGCGCGCGACCGAACGGTCGGGGAGTATGCATCAGTATCCGCAATCAGCATCACGCAGTCGCGTCCGGCAGGGCTCCGACCAGCGCTTGGGTTTGGCTACAGCTACCGGATGCCCTCAGGCGTCGAGTTGCACACCGAGTGGGCAGGGTGGTGGATGTTTGGTGCGCCAACACCGACGGTGGACATTACCGGGGCAGACCTGACTGACGAGGCCGCCGGGATACTGGAAGACCGGATCGTTGAGGCGTTCACGTCGAGCCCGTTTAACACGTACCACGTGTTCCAGATTGGCGTTGGGTATACGTGGTGATTGGGTGACTACGATTGGGCCCGGAGGTCCGATCGCCAGTTTGTGGGTGAGGCCTCGTAGACCTTGCGGAACGACCGACTGAAGTGGGCGGTGTCGGCAAACCCGCAGACGTATCCGATTTCGGTGACAGACAGGTTGGTTTCTTTGAGCAGGCGCGCCGCCTCGCCGGTGCGGGTGTGCAGCACAACCGAGGAGAACGTACTGCCGGCGTCCGACAACTCGCGTTGCAACGTGCGCGTGGAGCGTCCGACTTCGCGCGCTACTGCATCGAGCTTCCATGTGCGCCCCAGATCTTTACGCAGCGTCTCCCGGACGATCGCCACGGGATCGTCATCCTCCTTCAATTCCCGGTTCCGCGGCGATGCGAGCAACAGTTCATCGATGCCGGGCATGGGTTTGCGCGAGGGGACAAAGTCGCTCCACGAAAACGTCCACGTGTCGTAGCGTGGCAGGTCGCCGAACGGGTGGAACTGACCGTCCCTGTACGCCGCAACAGCACCGCTGCCGGCCCTTCCCGGCTTGCCTAACGAGAGGGCGAGATCTTTGCAGCCGAGCTCTTCAAACAGCACAATGTGCTGCCCGGCAGAGGCGAGATTCTCGGTTGGCTCGGGAGCACCGGAGCGCGAAATGTGTTGCAGAACGATGCCGTGCGTGTCCTGCTCCAGCACCTCAACCACGTGACGTGTATGGATGAAGCGACTCAGACGCTGTTCTTTCTCAACAAGCAGCGTCGGCGAGTCTGAGTTCAGCAGCACAAAAAGTATCGGATGCGCGACGCCCCGCAACGGCTGGCCTGCTTTGAGGATTACCTCGGGGCCATGGTTCTGGAGCACCTCGCGCAGTAACGCCCGGTATGGTGCCAGCTCGATGCCGTCGCCGTGGTCGTCAGCCAGCCACGACAGGTCCCATCCGCGAATTGTCTCTGCTGCGCTCGTTGCGCGCAGTCCGTCAACAATCAGGTTCGGAATTTCTCGGAGAATACGCGCACCCACGTCGTCACTACGCTCGTACAAGTAGAAAGCGCGACCCCGTTGTCGCGCGGCACTCAATTTGTGTCTGCATGTGCAGGTGTTTGCCACCGCAAGCACAGCACCCTGAATCTACGATCATGCGCCGCAAAGCCTCCACCTTCCTGATTGCCTCGCTTGCGCTGCTCACTTGTGTGGACGCAGGTGCCCAGGATTTCGACATCCGGGGCACCGCAGAGCGAACCAACTGGCCGGACAAATCCCTGCTCGAGTCAGACGACTCGGCGTACAACCTGCTCCCGTTTATCGAATCACTCCGCGTTCGCTACCAGTTTGGCGAGATTCAGCGGAGTGAGGGGCCATCGGCTGATCTGCGCGTTTCGTGGCGAGTGGGAGAGGGTGGCATTCTGGATGGCGTGCGCGTTGGGCGGGATGAGCTACCCGAGGGTATGCTGATCGATGACCTGGACCTGGTCTTGCCGGTCATGGTTGACGGGAGGCAGGTGGCGGAGTTCAACGTGTCGCTCGCCGGAATTGGGCTGGGCCCCGAACCCGCGGAGACCCGCCTGGAAGTTGCCGAGATACCGTGGGATTCAACCTTCGTCGGCCAGACCGAAACACAGGCGCGTGAGCTATTCGACTCAGGGTTTGAGCTTGGTCCGCCGCGAATAGTTCGCATTGTATTTGTCGTCGACCCGATACTGTCGCGTAACGGCGATGTCCCGGACGCACGGCGCCGCGACCCGCACTACAGAACGCATCGCACCGTCGTTATTCCGGATATGAACGTATGGTTTGTCTGGCGCGACGGACCAATCTTCTGGAGGCCACGACGTCACATGGTTCGAACCGTGAAGCCGCGGGACGCAGAGGCGGGGAGAAGTGACTCGGGTCGGTCAGCAATTCGCCGGGTACTTGACGATGTGGCCGACGAAGACGACGATGACGAAGATCGGCTTTACCCTGCTGCAATCGCCGGCGCGGCCGCCGTTGTTGGACTTGCCGTTGCCGGCGGTACGATCGGCGTCTATGGCAGCGTCGATAAGGCCCCAATTGGATTGATGGCCGGCTTTGTTCGCGATCACGGTGGCGCATTGATCCACGTGTCGATCAACGAGCAGGTCTTCGGAAAAGCGGAGGGCCCAGAGAACCTGATTGCCGGTATTACCGGCTTCTACGACATCTTCAGTGCGCCGGTAGCACCAGCATTCGGCGTCGGGGTACGTGCCACGGAAGAAGGCACCGACGGCGTGGCGTACCGACCAACGGCCAGCTTCGGATTCGTGGGCGTGTTCAACCGCGTTGTGCTTGTGGCGGCATACGATGTTGTGACGCCGGATATGCGGGTCGGGATCGGCGTGAACTTCCGCAAACGCAACGACTAGTACCGCCCGTCGCGACTCTCGAAGTGGGTTGGTTTTGACCAGACGGTGCCGCCTTGTTGCAGCCACGCAGCCGTCCACTCAATCATGCGGTCGATCGGGACCTCGGGTGCGCCAAATGCATACGTCATGCGCGATGCGTTGGACAGCAGCGCGGTTGGCTGCTCAGCCCCCTCAAAACGGACGGATCTGCCCAGCGCGTCGCCGATCGCTGCAGCCGTATTCCTCACCGAGTACACCTGGTCACCCGTAACGTTCAGCGCAATCGACGAGCCATCCGGGTTTTTGCCAAGGGTTGCGCAGCGTAGAATCACGTCGTTTGCCTCACCCTGCCATATGCAGTTGAAGTATCCCGTGCTCAAGTCGATCGGCGCATTCGCCAGGAGTCGCTGTGCGATGTCCACCAGTACGCCATATCGGAGGTCGATTGCGTAGTTGAGGCGAATCATCAGGGCGTCGACGTGCCCTGCGGCGTCGAAGTGCTCAAACACGCGCTCGCGTCCGACCGCTGAAGCGGCATACTCACCAACGGGATGCAGCGGGTCTGATTCAACGGAACCACCGGATGAAGGCGTCGTCATCCCGTACACATTGCCCGTCGATAGCGCCACGATACGTGTGCATGGTCCACTGCCCGGCCGACCGTAGCGCTGACACGTATACGTCGGGACAATCGTGTTCGCTGACCACGTGCGATGCGGCGCTGACGTGGTACCGAATTTCTGGCCGACGAGGTAATACACGAGATCGGCATCCGGCAGCGCGTTGTACGCATCAGCGTCGAGCAGGTCAGCGCGATGGATCGTGATGCCGTGCGCCTCAAGCGACGCCTGTGCCTTAGGATCCGAAAAACGGCTGACCGCGACGATCTCAAGCGCTCGACCAGCCGTGCGTGCCGCGCGCGCAAGGCGGATGCACATCGTTGGTCCCATCTTTCCGCCCGCGCCCAGAACAACAATCCGATCGGGAAGCGTCTCTGCCAGTGCGATCAGGGCACCGGACGGCCGGGTCATAAAATCGATGAGTTCGGCCTCTGACTCGATGGTGGCTGGCAATACGTTATCTTCGGATCCGCTCACGTTACTCGTTGATCTAGAGAAGAGGCGAAGTTAAGGTCGATGGCGAGAATAGTCCTCAATACGGTTGCACTGGATCCGCTGCGCTGGGCAAATCCGAAGCGACGATTCTTTGAACTCGTTGATCTGATCGAGCCAATCACCGCGGCAACCGGTTTTGGCGGACTTGAAGTCTGGCAGTACCATCTGTCCGGGCTGAGTGCTGACGAACTCGCCGACCTCAAGGCTCGACTTGACGTGGCCGGATTGTCAGTTGAAGTGCTTGGTTTGTACCCGTCGCTCGCCGGGCCAACCGCTGCTTCGTCTGTGGCTGAGGCTGCGCACCTTATGGCCGCAGCCTCGACGCTTGGAGCGCATTCCGTCAAGATATTTGTTGGCGACCAGGCGTCGGAAACGATATCCGACGATCACTGGCATGAATCGCTTCGCCATCTCGACGAACTGATTCGCGTGGCGGACGAACACGGGTTGAAACTCGATGGCGAGACCCACCAGAACACGCTCTTTGATGATCTGTTGTCGCTTGAGCACACCGTCGCGGCGGTAGGCGAAGGTCGAATGGGTGTGTGTTTCCAGCCGTATGATTTTTCGGATTCCCATGGCACGATCGAGGTACTCCGGAAGCTCGCACCGGACGTGCGGCACGTGCACTTCCAGGGGCGAACGCGAGACGGCGTGTTCTGTCTCCTTGAGGATGCGCCGATCGACTACCGGCGCCTCCTGGGTATCCTGGCGAGATCCGGCTTTGATGGCACGCTTTCGGTCGAGTTTGTCAAAGACTGTGTCGTCGACAGCCCCGAGAAGATGGATCTATCCCTTGTTCTGGCAAATGCCGAGAAAGACCGGCAGTACCTCGCACGCGTTGCGACCGAGGCGGGGCTGACGTTGCGATAAGTACACCCGCAGATTGGCAGAGCGACAGGCTATCCGTCCGTTTCGTCCGTTTCGTCTGCTTCGTCCGCGCCGGCGAGCTGCTTTCTCGTCAGCCTGATCAGCGCGAAGCCAATCACGATGCCCAACGTGCCCGCAATAATGTTCAGGTGCGTACCCTCGCCTGCAGCCGCCGGGAACGCAATAATCAGCAGGGCAGACCCGAGTGCGATCGCGAGCACACCCGCGATGCGATAGGCGCGGAAGCCCCGAAGATCCAGCGGGCCGCCGTCGTCGTGCGCCGGTGTGCGCAGATCCACGTCAAACGCAGCCAATGTTTCGCGGTATTTGCGGCTGCGCTTGAAGAACGCGGCGGATCCGAAGAACGCAACCGACGCGCCGGCAATACCAACCAGCGTGTTGAGTTCGTAGCGCGTCATCTCGACGCCAAGGATCGTAAGGCGGATGTCCTGAAACAGGTCGCCGAACGTTGCGGCGGGCAGTCCCAGGCTGCGGTTGGCGATGATGCCGCCGAGGACTACGCAGAGTACGCCAAATCCGAACGCAGCCATGCCGCTCCACCACGGTGTTTTCCTGAACACCAGGCCGAGCATGATGGGTATGAACATCGGGGCTGAATACAGCGAGTTCGCACGCAGGTACGTATCAAACGCACCGCCGAACCTGTCCATGTTGAATGCGATCCAGATGGCAATGATGCCCATCACCGCGACGCTCACACGGCCGACGATCATCTGGTTGCGGTCAGACGGTTCAACATGCCCGAGCCGCTTCTTGATCGGTACGTAGACGTCTTTTGTTACAACGGCCGCCATCCAGTTGATGGCGGAGTCGGCGGAGCTCATCGTCGCGGCAAAGATCGCGGCGACCATGATGCCCAACATGCCGTGCGGTAGCGTTGTGAGCGCCAGCGTTACAAACGAGGCTTCGGTCGGGTCGGTAAGTGTAGGCCAGAGCGCGGCGAGGTCCGGAAACATGACCTTCGACGCAAGGATCGGTGCGACCCACAAGAATGGCATCAGCAGCGAAAGGCCGGCACACCATAGCGCCATCTTGCGCGTGTCGCGTTCGTCGGGGACGCAGTAGTATCGCTGCGCGATGTGGTAGTTCACATTGTACCCGAGAACGATGTTCACGAAGTACACAACCCAGAATAACGGGGGTTGGCTCTTCAGGCCAAAGCCCAGAAAGCCGTCAGGCGCATCCGTCGTAAGTCGCCGAATTCCCTCTACAAAGTTTCCATCACCAAGCTTCAGGTAAGCGACCGGTAGCAGAATCACCGTGATCAGAATCAGGATGATGAACTGCAGCGCGTCGGTGACCATGACCGCCCAGAGTCCGCCGAGCAGTGTGTAGAAGACCAGCACCACGCCGGTGATCAACATGGTGAATTGCAGGCCCGAGACCGATGCAAATCCGATATCAAAAATACGTTCGTTGAAGCCCAGCGCCGTGCTGACGAAGATGCACAACGTGTACACCATGATGCCAAGTATGAGCACGTTTGGTATCAGGGCCAGCAACGAGTAGAAGTACGTTGTGCCGGGGGAGTAGCGGCGCTCGAGAAACTCCATCGGCGTATCGATGCGTGTGCGTTTCCACAACGGACCGTAGATGAAGTACCCGAACATGTACGCGGGGCCCGCGAGCGAGAACAGGATCAGTGCCGCACCGCCGTTCTTGTACGTGAAGCCGGCCGCGCCAACAAACATGAATGCCGAGAATCCCGAGACGAAGAGGGATACCATCGACAGGATCCAGGGAATGCGGCCACCTCCCTTGAAGTAATCACTCGTCTGCTTGTTGAAGCGTGCTACGTAGGCACCAACACCGGCGACGACAAGCATGTAGCCGCCAAGGATGAAATAGTCGTAGGCGTTGAGAAACTTCAGGTCAGGCATGTGCCGGGGGGCGTTTGCAGAATGTCTCGCGGAGTGCTTCTCCCGGAGTTTTGCGCGGAAACACGCCCGCGAAGATATGCCTCCGTGCGGGAATCCCGCCCACCGAGTTTCGTATGTGGGCCATGTGTGGCGTGCTTCGGTTTTGGGGCCGTACCATCATGCGTTAACCCATGCATCCGGACGAGACCCGGCCCGGGCGTCCAACAGACCAAACGAACCAATGGAGAACCGTCGTTCATTTCTTCGAAGGGGTAGCGCCGCCGTCACGGGCTCGATGGCCGCCGCAATTGTTGGTCCGTCGCTTCCATTTTCGGCCGGATCGCTGGCCACCGCCGCCTCGCGGTCGGTGAAAGGAGTCAATGGCGCGCACGCTGTTGCGCTGGCTGGTCGGCTCTTCTTCGACGACGCGGAGATCGATCGTTTTCGGTCACTCTACGCCGGAGACGCCTACGCGGCATTGCGCGAGTCCATTGAGGGTATTGATCGAGCCGCTGAGCGCAAATTTTTGTCGACCGAGCTGCGCTACAATGACCACCTGTACGACCTGCCGCGAACGTCAAAGCTGGCGATGAACATGGCGTTCCACTACCTGCTGACCGGCGACGAAGACGCGGCAGCACTCGCCGTAACGTGTATGGAGACGATCCAACGTTTCCCGCGCTGGGACTACTTCCTGGAGGCAGGCGAAAGGACGTTCGGGTTGCAAAGGGCACCTGAGGCAACGGTGGCGACAAGCCTGTGCTGGGAGTGGCTTGCTGACGTTGTTGACGAGGAAACGCGCAACGGTTGGATCAGAACGATGGGAGATCGCGGATGCGAGGCGAGCTGGCTCGGCCTGTACGGCATGCGCTATCCCGATCGCGTGGTCGGATGGACCATGGACGAGTCAAGCACCTACTTCGAGCATCGTCCGGATGACCGGGTGGACCTTTCAAACTGGCCGCACATCCTCGACCGCACAAATCTCAAAGCGGTGCCCGCGTCGGCGCTGGCCATCGGTGCTGTTTGTTATGCGCGCGCACTCGGCGAAGACGAGCGTGCGGCCAAGTGGATTGAACAGGCGATCTACAGCTTGCGCACGTTCCGCGACCTGTATGCCGTTGATGGTTCATACGACGAAGGCGTTTCGTACGCCAATTACACGTCGTCGCACATCGCGCAGGCAACGGTGGTTCTTGAACGGTACAACGGCCTCAGCCTGTACGACGATATCAACTGGTCGGGTTACGTTGATTACCTGTGCGGGATGTCGATGGGCACGGCGTACGACCCGCGCGCCATTGTCAACTTTGGCGACGCCGGCGGCGGCGCAACGGCGTCGGTACCGTACTGGGTTGCGGGACGCACGCACGACGCAAAGGCCCGATGGTTCGGCGATGCGCTCGCGCGGGAGAAAGACATGTGGGCCCTGTTCTGGGATCCGGCTGACGTGGCCGCCGTGGCCGAGCCCAATGAGTTGACACTCTGGCAGTCCGCGCTGGACTGGATGGTGGCGCGGACGGGGTATCGTCCCGAGGACCTCGTGGTGGCGATGCGAAGCGGCGGTCCGGCCAACCACGAACACGCCGACCGGAACAGTATCACCGTGAAGTGGGGCGGAGAGATTCTGGTGACCGATCCTTATCGCCCGCCGTACAGTTTTGCGGATCCGTCCTGGATGATGCGCACAACCGCCGGCCACTCCGCGGTCCTTGTCGACGGGAACGGCCATCAGTACCACGATGGCAGCGAGGGCACAAACGCATCCGATGCCGTTGCGAAGATCGTTCGTGTTGGGCGCCGAGACGGATTTGTATTCTGGGCAAGCGACGCAACGCCGGCCTATGCACTCGTTGATCCAGACGTAGAGTCGATCACGCGGTCGGTCTACGTCTTTGAAGCGATGCCATTGGTTCTCGTGCTGGACAAGGTTCGCAAAGGCACTACCGCCTCAAAGATCGAGGCGCGCTTCTTTGCGGACAACCGGACCGAAGCGCCGGCTACCTTCTCAACAACCAGCGGTGGGGAGCGCCTTTCCGCCGAAACTGCTGGTGGTGGTCGCATTGTGATTGGTGAACGCGGGCGTGGCGAAGCGCAGGCAACGATTCATCGGCCACTCGCGTCTGCGGCGATCGTGTCTTCATCGCCGTCGGGCGCAACGGCATCAGCGCGGCGACTACCCATTCCCGATGAAAACGCGGCGCTACACCCGTTTGCGGCGGTGTCTACTGTTGATCCCTCCCGGGCCCCTCTCCTCATAACGGCCATCGTTCCTCACACAGGAGCGGCACCCGACATTCGCTTTGAGGAGAATGAACGCGGCGTGACGACTGTTGTGGCCTCACACGGCGTCAGTCGTGTCGTGTGCGAGGTGCTCGACTCGGGCTCAATACCCGAGGTCTCGGTGCGCGGAGTCCGATAAGGCTCACGGGGGGCCTGCGAAACTAGTTTGGTCATAAAAAGTTAGTCATGGCTAAACTATGAAGATAATCGGGTGGTCATCGCATGAAACGGACTTCCTCAACGGCAAAACCGGCTTCCTGGCTACAAAATGGGGTATTGCTCGCGCTCGTTGCGGCGTTCCTCGTGGGATCAGGCTGTCGCCAGAACCCCGATGCCGACCGGTCGGGCCGTACCGATGGGCGAATTGAGATCGTTGCAACGACCAACATGGTCGCTGATGTTGTGGCCATTTTGGGCAGCATTGATATTGTTTTGGGTGAAGTGGACCGGTAAAAGCGACCGTTGCAGATTACTTGGTGCCCATTCGCAATTACATTATTGAATTGGCGCATGGGCTTGAAGTAGCCGTTCGGTACAAAACCGCTATG
>JAUIJQ010000511.1 GCA_030431165.1 Rhodothermia bacterium
CTTTATCCGTGGGTGGCCGGTGCACTTCCAACCGCCTGGGATTACTTCAGCAATCGTACAGGCATCAACAGCCTGTCCGATGTCTTCGAGTTTTCACGGCCGACATCATGAAGACCAACGGCATAACCAAACTCTACTACTCCATCAGTGAGGTCGCCGACATGTTCGGTGTTGAGCCTCATGTGCTTCGCTATTGGGAGTCCGAGTTCCGTCACCTTGCTCCAAAGAAAAACAGAGCCGGCCGACGCATCTACCGGCAGTCTGATATCCGCACGCTCAAGAAGATTCACTTCCTGCTGAAGGAGCGGAAGTACACGATTGAAGGAGCGCGCCAGGTTCTTGCCGAAGGAGGGGACGGCGAAACGGCGGTGGTAGATCGAAAAGAGCTGGAGGAAATCCGTACCTTTCTGTCGGAAATGCTCGCTACCCTGTAGGGTACATTTCGGGACGTGGCGCAGTCCGGTAGCGCACTTGCATGGGGTGCAAGGGGTCGTGGGTTCGAATCCCGCCGTCCCGACCAGAAGCGTGTCGGTTGACACGATCAGGTCGTCTTCAGTGACCGTCGTTCTCGGTCAACGGTGCTCTTGGTCAACGTTGTTCTTAGTCAACGTTGCTCTCAGCAACCGTTTTCTCAGTGACCATAGATGCAGCGAAACGTCGCCTGCTCTGATGGCCGACCTAATCGAAGGTACTCTCGAAGGTATTGATCAGCGCGAAGAGCGCGTCAGTGCGCTCGCCGGCATCTGCGGGGTTCTCCTTGTAGAGCCAGAAGCGTTCGAGGTCGCCCGCATTGACCAGCATCTGCATCGTCCCCTGTGACTTGTGCTCGGCGATGAGCCAGTTTACGGGGATCTTGTAGTTCAAGCGGCCGTCGAGTCCGATTTCTCGGGTGCGATCAAACTCCCACCCGGCTTCTGCCGCCGTCGTAGCGCTGATCGGATATCGGTCAAGTGGCGCGTAGGCCAGTGGGGCAGCGTCATCTTTGTTGGCAATCCACGATCCCAGGACCACCGGGCGGCTCCCCTCCATTGTCGACGCCGCCCGAATCGCCAGAATTGAGGCGCTCTTGTGGTGCCCGTGGGCGGTCGGAAGTGGTAGGTGGGTGAATACGAAGTCGAACGCACCCTCTCGCATGATGGTCGTAAGTCGTTCAAATACATACTCGCCGTCCCACACATCCGCCAGAATGGAATCAGGGTCCTGCGTGTATCCCGAGTCCGTCTGATCGAGAAAATGGTAGTTGCGGATGCCGACAAGTCGCCCGCCACGCATCAATTCCTGCTTCCGGATTGCCGGCAGGTACTCCTTCGCGACCTCGGGGTTGGTTAGCTCGAGCCCATAGATCCGTTCAGCAAGCGTTGAAAAGCGGTATCCGCCCGCTCCATCCGTAATCAAGGCAACCTCGACACGACACCCGAGCTCGACCGCGAGCCGGTAAATCGTCGCCGCAAAGAGTCCTTCATCGTCCGGATGGGCGGTGACGACGAGCACCGCGGGCCGGTCGTCGGACTGCTCAATTGGCGTCGGATTCGACTGGGCTGATGCCGACACGACCGTGTGTGTGCTGCAGACGCCCAGCAGTGCCAGAATGCCGCAAACGACAAAAATGCGAGGACCTTTTGATCTGATCATGAATACCGATACTGAAGGCGGTCGGTTGCCCACCCGAATCATGGATAGTTCACCCCTGAACGCGAAATACGCTGCCAAGTTGGCTGCTGAGTTTCGTTCGCAGCGCGAGCGAAACGGCTTCACGCTGCACGAGGTGTTTGAGGAGACCCGAATCCCGCTGGACGTCCTGGAGGCGTTTGAGCAGAACGCGTTGCGCGACCACCCGACGTTTAATCGTGTTTACCTTCGATCCGTTGTTCGAAGTTACGCATCAGCTATCGGCTTTCCCGAATCGGAGGCGCTGCAGGCACTTGAATCGGCTGAGCGTCAGGCAGCCAAGTCTGAAGAAGACACAACGGAACCAGACACGACCGAAGCAGGCACAACTGAACAATCAGTGTCAGGCACGCCTTCGCGCGGTGGCTCGGCTGCTGATCGTTCAATCGTTGACGAGTCGCCCGATGACGAGTCGTCCGCCGGTTCGTCGGAAGCGCCCGCGTCTTCGAGTGATAGACCTGCCGGTCCTTCCGTCGTTTCATCTGCCGCTGCTTCAAGCGGCGCGTCATCCGGCGCGTCAACTTCTGTTTCAACCACCGCGCCAGCGCCAACCGAAGCCGCTGGTATGGACGCCGTTGTCGTGACCCGATCAGCGCTGCGGATTGTTGGTATCGTCGCAGCGAGCCTAATCGTTGTTGCTGCGGCCGTCGCATACTTTACGTTGACGCCGTCCTCTGTTGACGATGCGTTGCCATCGCCGGTTGTTGCTGAAACGCTACCCGTGGATCCTTCGATTCATCAGACCAGGGAGTCCGCCGAGTTGGCGCAGGGTGACACGTCGGTCAGCGATGAACGCGAGACGCAAGCCCGCCTGAACGGCGAATCCTCGACGAGTAGCGCGTCTGTACAGCCCGTCGCACTCAGCGAGTCTTACGACGGCGATGGGAATTTGTCGGACTCTGTAGCCGTGATAATTCAGTCGCTTGGTCAACCGGTTCGCGGTATCAGAATCCGTCTCGACAGAGGATTACGCCGCCCGTACTGGATCGAGCGTGACTCCACGTTGACCCTGTATTTCCGGGAAAGGGCGATTATCGAAGAGCACAACGGCCTTGTACGTGTCGATGCACCCGCGGTCGGCTTCTCATCAGACCGTCTCGATCCGGGACGCGCCGTCAATCTTAGGCGGCGGTAAAACTCCAGCGACAAATAGTTTGTCTGTTCAACGGCAAACGGCGCGGATTTGCCCGTTCTAGTTCCTTAGTAAGCGACGTTCGTCCGGTAGTACGACAACGTCCGGAAATGAACCAACCTAGAACGGTACGTATGGTGAACAAACAGCTACACAATCCGCTTCGGGCCACATTCGGGCTCGTCGTGGCAGCAGCGCTCTTCTCTGGTTTCGTC
>JAUIJQ010000512.1 GCA_030431165.1 Rhodothermia bacterium
CCGAGGTTACCGAGCAGGCAGTTGCGGTACTTGGAGCGGCGTTTGAGGCGATTGGCATACCCGCGCGCTTCGACTGGCGCATTTTTGGAGGGGCCGCCATCGATGAGACCGGTGAGCCGTTTCCTGCCACGACGCGTGAGGCCTGCCTGGGCGCCGATGCGGTACTACTGGGTGCCGTGGGCGGGTCCAGCTGGGACGATCTCGAACCCGCACGTCGTCCCGAGCGCGGTTTGCTTGAACTGCGGAATACACTCGGCACATTTGCCAACCTGCGTCCGGTGCAGCAGTACGCGACACTTGCCGATGCGTCTGCTATTCGAAGCGATGCGATTGCGGGAGTCGATCTCCTCGTAGTGCGGGAGCTGACCGGCGGGATCTACTTTGGTCCCGGGCGCGAGTTTGTGAGCGAGGGCGAGCGGATTGCCGAGAGCGTAATGGTCTACTCCGAGACCGAGATTCGCCGCATTGCGCGCGTCGCCTTTGAGGCCGCGAGATCGCGCCGGGGACGAGTCGTTTCCGTTGACAAGGCCAACGTTCTCGACGTGTCCCGGTTGTGGCGGGCCGTTGTTTCAGAGGTGCATGCCCGTGAGTACGCCGATGTGTCGTTGTCGCATGGGTACATCGATTCAACCGCCATGCGCCTGGTGCAGGACCCCGCGTCATTTGATGTGATACTGACGGCGAATCTGTTTGGAGACATCCTGTCTGATCTTGCCGGCGCCCTGCCCGGGTCGCTCGGTATGTTGCCGTCGTCTTGTATCGGCGGTTCGTGCGGCATTTACGAACCGGTTCACGGTAGTGCACCCGACATCGCGGGCACCGGGAAGGCGAACCCGTACGGTGCCATCCTGAGTGGCGCGATGTTGCTCAACGACCTGGGCCATACGCGCGCGGCGACTGCAGTGCGCCTCGCCGTTGGTCGTGCACTGGACGCCGGCTACCACACGAGTGATCTGGCGCGCGGTTCGAAGGCGCCGGTGTCAACAGCCGAGGCCGGTTCAGCGGTCCTCGCAAATCTGTCGGATGCATTTGGAGACACAAGTGGTGGATCCAAAGCAAGTAAAATCGCGGCAACGCATTAATCAGTAGAGAAGAATCGAGATGCAAGTCATGCCCAACGGAGAGTTGAAGACGCTCGACCGCGTCATCATTTTCGACACGACACTCAGGGACGGTGAACAGGCTCCCGGGGCGTCTATGACGGTGTCGGATAAGGTGCACATTGCGCGACAGCTCGCACTACTTGGAGTCGACGTGATCGAGGCCGGCTTTCCGATTTCGTCGCCGGGCCAGCGCGAAGCGGTTGCGCGGATTTCCGATGAGGTCAGTGGACCCACGATTTGCGGTCTGGCGCGTGCCGTCCAGGGAGACGTCGAAGCGGCAGGACTGGCACTTGAGTCAGCGGATCGGAAGCGAATCCACACGTTCATCGCAACGAGTGACATTCACCTTGCGGCCAAATTTGATTCGCCGAAGTACGGAAACACGATCGCCGAGAAGCGCAACACCGTGCTGCGGATGGCGGTCGATGCTGTCGCGCTTGCGAAGACCTTCACGCACGACGTTGAGTTCAGCGCCGAAGACGCGGGACGAACAGATCCCGCGTTCCTGACGGAGATCTTCCGTGCCGTCGTAGAGGCGGGCGCAACGACAATTAACATTCCCGATACGACGGGATACACGACGCCGGCTGAGTATGCGGCGATATTCAAAACGGTCCGGCGGGATTGCGGATTTGGGCCTGAGATCGTGCTGTCGACACACTGTCATGATGACCTCGGACTCGCGGTCGCAAATTCACTCGCGGCTGTAAGAGTTGGGGCACGCCAGGTTGAGTGTACCATCAACGGTCTTGGCGAGCGTGCAGGAAATGCCGCGCTTGAGGAAATTGTCATGGCGCTTCGCGTACGCTCCGATGTCTATGGCGTAGCGACCGGAATCGACGCGAAGCACTTGACGAAAACAAGTCGGATGGTCGCGCTTGCGTCGGGGCATGACGTACCCGCTTGCAAAGCGATCGTTGGTGCAAATGCGTTCAGTCACGAAGCGGGTATCCACCAGGACGGCGTACTGAAGAGTCGGGCGACGTACGAGATCATGCGTGCCGAAGATGTCGGGAACGACGGTGAGTCCATCCGGCTAGGCCGACATTCGGGTCGTCACGGGCTGTTCGGTCGCCTCAATCGGCTTGGAATCCACGTCGAGGAATCAGACCGCGATCGGGTGTACCGCGAGTTTGTTGCGCTCGCCGACCGGAAGAAGGAAATTTTTGACGAGGACCTGCGGGTAATTGCACGACAGGCCCCAACCGGCGATGCGGGGCAGCGCTACACGCTGGAACAGATTCATGTCGCTGTAGATACGGGTGCAGAACCACGAGCATCGGTTGTTGTAAAGAACACGCGCAGCGGGTTGGAGACGCTGTTTGAGGCGACGGGAGACGGCCCGATCGACGCGCTCTACGGCGCCATTGACGGTGCGGTTGGCGAGAATCACGACCTGCTTTCGTACGACATCCGGTCGGTCACGCACGGTGCGGATGCGCTTGGCGAGGTCACCGTGAACATCGGAGCGGGTGGAAAGCGATACGCGGGCGCAGCAACCAACACCGATGTGATCCTTGCATCAGCAAGTGCGTACCTTGAGGCACTGAACAAGCTGGTTGTTTACCGTACGGATGTCGAGTCCGTCGAGTTTGTGGCAAACGGGATCATGCAATCCTTCACGGGAGAAGACATAGGCGCCTGATGCGAACTGCGATGACCATCACAGAGAAGATCATCGCCGCGCATGCGGGGCGAGAGCGCGTCGCGCCCGGCGAGAACGTCTGGATCGATGTCGATATTCTGATGACGCACGACGTGTGCGGCCCGCCGACAATCGACATCTTCAAGCGAGAGTTCGGTGCAGGCGCCCGCGTCTGGGATCCAGAGAAGCTCGTTGTTCTGCCGGATCACTACGTGTTTACCAAGAACAAGCATGCGAACCGCAATCTCGAG
>JAUIJQ010000513.1 GCA_030431165.1 Rhodothermia bacterium
CGAGTTGGCGCGAGCTGAGTCGTCGGCAGGCCTGACGCGTCAGCACGCTGCCGGCTAGAGCACCCGCATTTTGCGCGCGTAAAACGCTTCGGCGTATCCCGTTTCCGACGCACACTCGACCCCGCGAATTCGCATGATCGCGTGAAGTGTTTCGGCGTCGAACCACTGCTTGCTGTGCTGAGATGGAAAGCTCTCCAGCAGCCAGCGCGTCTTTGTCTCAACGTCCTCCCGATCGACAGCGACGTAGCAGTTGGGACGACCAAGGTCGGCGTCGTACTTCACCACCTCGTATTCCAGAATCTGATTGTTCCGGAACGTCTGCCACGTCATGTCAGACACAACCCGATGATCCTGATGTCGATCATCGCGAAAATGAGTAAACACGAGGTCGGGGTTAAGCGGCTGCAGTTCACCAGAGAAGAAGTCTTTGATGGCCGCCCCCTCAAACGGAAAGCGACTATCGGTAAAGTCGCCGTGGATGACATCGTGGTTATGTGCACCGCTCAGGTAGCGTTGTGCGCTTTCAGCCGCCTCCCGTCTTCGCTCATCCGACCCGCTCAGAACAACCCACGTGATCTGTGTCGCCGGATATGCCCGTAGCATTCGCATGATCGTTGCCCCACAGCCAATTTCTATGTCATCGGCGTGCGCACCGAGCATCAGGACGCGGAAGGGCCGGTCAGTCGGTATGCGGGGATCGAAAGCCAGCATAGCGTTCAAAAGCAGCTACCAGATCATCCAGGGTGCTTCACCCGAAGCGTAGAGGTCGTCGAGGACCTGCTTCTCTTTGAAGGTGTCCATACACGCCCAGAATCCGCGGTGGCAGTAGCTCACGAGTTTGTTCTCCGCGATCATTCGATAGAAGGGCGCCTCGACGAGGTCCTCCCCCTGACGCATGTAGTCGAACACGTCGCTTCGCATCACGAAGAACCCGCCATTGATCCGAAGACCCGCGGCGGCAACAGGCTTTATGTCCCGCACCAGGCCGCTATCGCTGTCAGCCTCGATGACATGGTAGGCACCGTTTGGTTCGACGCTGGCGAAACAGGCAACGCTCTGTCGCGCCTTCGCGAGTGCAATCATTGCGTTCAGATCAACGTCTGACACGCCGTCTGTGTAGTTCGCGAGGAAATACTCTTCGTCCTTTACGTAGTCGCGTACCGCAAGCAGGCGTTCGCCGATGGAGGCCGACAACCCGGTGTCGACAAACGTAATCTTCCAGTCCTGGATGTCGGATGAAAGAAGCTGAAGGTCGTGTCCGCCATCCGAAAGGATGAAGTTGTTGGACAACGCTTCGTTGTAGTTGAGAAAGTACTCCTTGATAACATGGCCCTGATACCCGAGGCAAAGAATGAAGTCCTTGTGCCCAAAGTGGGCGTAGTACTTCATCACATGCCACATGATCGGCCTGTAGCCCACAGGAACCATAGGCTTTGGTACCGACTCCGAGTATTCCCGAAGCCGCATGCCAAGTCCACCACAGAACAGGACTACCTTCATCGATTTAATTGTGCTTTCTGTAGACGGGTTTGATGCTTGGGCCGACCAGGAATGCCTCTACCCCGTTATCCAGTGCTTTTCTGTACACGCGGAGCGCCTTGTCAACTGCGTCGACGGTCTTGTTGATATCATCGACCGAATGCGCAAATGATGTAACGAAGGATGGCGCGAGCACCCCGCACTTGATCATCTCCTGCATGAATAACGTCCGGAATTCCTGAGACGGGTCTCCGTGCTGATCGCGCGTGTAGAAATACATGTTGCATGCACGCCCACCAACTCCGAAGTAGTCTGCAACGTCGTGTGCGGATACAACCTCCTCGACGCCTCTGCGGAGCTGGTCGCCGCGGTCATGCAGGACGTCGACTACGTTGTTGTGTTCGTAGTAATCCATCGTCGCAATCGCCGCTGCAAGGGCATGATTCTCCGCGCCGTGCGTCGTCGACAACAGGAACACGCGTTCAACGTCGTGTTCAAGTCCGCCGAGTCGCATTACATCAGCCCGACCAACGAGCGCGGAAACCGAGAACCCGTTTGCCATTGCTTTGCCAAACGCCGCGAGGTCAGGTTTGACATCGTACAGTGCCTGTGCGCCGCCCAGGTGGTAACGAAATCCCGTGATCATCTCGTCAAGAATCAGCAGTACACCGTGTCGTCGGGTGATCTCACGCACCGCCGCGAGGTAGCCCGGTTCGGGTTCGTCAGTTCGGCTGGCTTCCATGATCAGGCAGGCAACCTGACCACGGTTTTCGGCGAGGGCCCGTTCAAGACTATCGATGTCGTTGTAGCGAATACCGATACCCACACCGCGATCTCCGCTGAACACGCCGGCGTCAACCGGTGTCGTCGCGATGAACCAATCGTTGTACGAGAAGAAGGGCTGATCAGCACACAGTGCCACTTTCTCCCTTCCCGTAAAGGCCCGGGCCAGCTTTACCGCTGCGGTGGTAACCGTCGAGCCATCTTTGGCGAATTTGACCTGGTCCCCGTCAACGAGCGACAGCAGGCGCTCAGCGCAATCCACCTCGATTTTGGCCGGCCGGTTGTAGTTGCTGCCCAACCGCATCTGTGCAGCAGCAGCGTTGACAACGGGCTCAAAGGCGTGACCAAGCGTGACGGCGCGAAGACCGGATCCGAACTCGATGAATTCGTTGCCGTCAGCGTCCCAGACGCGGCAACCGTTGCCGCGAACGATGAAGCCAGGCGACTCAACGGGATACTGGTCGTCGCCCTTCGCATAGGTGTGGCAGCCACCAGGTATCAACCTGTGTGCCCGTTCCTGAAGATTTCGCGACGTGTCGAACCGCATTGAGGTCCAGTTTGCTGGCGTAGCTCTTCAAGAACCCAATATCTGTGCCCAATCCGGGCGCGATCGACTACAGCGCTCGCAACAGCTTGGCCCTCAGAAGTTCAGATGCTACGCGTTCAAGCAATTCGTACTCGATTCCGGATTGCTCGGCGATGTCCCGCAGACTATGCGACCCATCGGACCTGTTC
>JAUIJQ010000514.1 GCA_030431165.1 Rhodothermia bacterium
CCGGTCTCAGCGATAATCCGACTCTTCCCCATACGCTTCGCGAGGAGTATCTGGCCTATCGCATTGTTGATTTTGTGGGCTCCCGTATGGCAGAGGTCTTCTCGCTTCAGGAAGACCTCTGTACCGAGCGCATCGGAAAGTCGATGGGCAGGCGTTAGTGCGGTTGGGCGCCCAACGTACGTTCGAAGGAGGTCGTGGTACTCGGCAAGGAAGTCTGCATCATCGCACGCGTCGCGATACGCGGCCTCGAGTTCTTCGACAGCCGGAATCAGGACTTCGGGCACGTATCGTCCGCCATACGGGCCAAAGCGGCCACGGGCATCTGGCAGCGTGCCGGGGTGTGAGATCGTATCCAGGCGATTCATGTTTATCGCGATTCAGTGGTGGGCAGGAACGTCGTCGTAGCGCCGCTAGGTCGCTGTTGCCGAACGAAACGCATCAAAGAATGATGCGAGCAGGTCAAAGTCTTTGATCCCGGGTGACGACTCAACGGAACTGGAGAGATCAATGCCTGCGGGCTGGATGTCTTTAATCGCCGAGACCACGTTCTCCGGCGAGATTCCCCCCGCAAGGAAGAATGGCACGCTCAGATCGAGGCCACGAATTATATCCCACGGAAAGGTCACGCCGGTTCCGCCCTTTGCGCCATCGGTTCTCGTATCGAAAAGGACGTACTCGGCGACGTCGGCATAACGCGACACGGAGTCGCCGACGTCACCCGGGGTCGTCGCATTATCGATATGAATGGCTTTGATGATGGCGGTGTCTATCAGCGAACAGTACGCAGGCGACTCGCTACCGTGGAGCTGTACGTAGTCAAACCCACAGTCCGCTGCGATGCGATTTACTTCATCGGGGTCTTCATCTACAAAGACACCGACGGTGCGCGGCCCATACAGCCATTCGGCGATCTCCTTGACACGGGCCGGTGCGATGTACCGCGGACTTGCCTGGTGCTGGATAAACCCGAGCAGGTCAGCACCCGCCGCGGCACAGTAGCGCGCGTCCTCTAGCCGGGTAATCCCGCATATTTTCAGTTTGGTAACGCTCATGTCAGACTGCTCGTCGTCGCCCGCTCGCCGCGTCGGCTGACGCAAGCCAGCCCTCGATCAATGCGCCGGGGTCGTCGTTGCGCATCACGCTTTCTCCAACGAGTACGGCGTCAGCGCCCATGTCGACCGCCGTTACGATGTCGGATGTACTGTGGTATCCGCTTTCAGAAACGCGCACCACATGATCAGGAAGGGCCGGAAAGACGGATGCAGACACGCCGAGATCAACGTCAAAGGTCCGGAGGTTGCGATTGTTGACGCCGACTAGCTTTATCTCGTCGACGTTGAGTTTTTCCAGCTCCGCCCGGTTGTGAACCTCGACCAGTACTGCAAGACCTGCCTCGGTCGCCGCGGCGTGAAGATCTGCGAGCTGCGGTTTTTCAAGTCCTGAAGCGATCAACAGGATTGCGTCGGCACCATACGCGCGTGCCTCGAAGATCTGGTACGGGTCCACGATAAAGTCCTTCCGCAGTAGCGGAAGTGACACCGCCGCGCGCGCCCGTGCGAGGTCCTCAAGTGAGCCTCCGAAGTAGTCTGGCTCCGTCAGGACTGAGATCGCAGACGCACCGCCGGCCGCGTACGCAGATACAACCTGCTCGAGGGAGAGGTCTTCCCTGATCCGTCCCTTTGAAGGCGAGCGTCTTTTGTGTTCAGCGATCAATCGAAGCCCGTTGCCGCGAAGCGCGCCCTCAAAGTTGCGTCGCGGATCTGAGAAGAGGGGCATGCCCTCAAGCGCAGACTGTGGCACGCTGGACCTACGTCGCTCAACAGTCGACTTCGTCGTTTCAATTATTTCGGCGAGGATATCGGCCATGTTTTGGCTACTCGTCGGTGGGAGCTGAGTTGGAGAATTCGATGAGACGCTGGAGACTCGACAGGGCCGAACCGGACTCTATGCTGGATCTGGCGGCGTCGAAGCAGTGCTCCAAAGAATCGAAGCGTCCGCTGGTTTGCAGTGCCAGCGCGGCGTTGATGGTCACGATGTCGCGGTGTGGGCCAGGCCGGCCCTCCAGCACGTTGCGCAGGATCTGTGCGTTCACCTTCGCGGTTCCACCCTTGATGCGAGAGACGGGCACGCGCTGAAATCCGAACTGCTCGGGTTCTACGCGCACGGACTCGATACCGCTGTCAATAGTGCGGTCATACCGGTAGGCTACCGTTGGCGCCGAGATAGATACCTCGTCCATTCCATCATCGGAGTGTACAGCTACGATCTGCTCAGCGCCGAGGCGCACGAGGATCTCGGTCATCGTCTCAGCCACCGGCCGCGAGAATGCTCCGACCATTTGCCGCGTAACACCGGCCGGGTTACACATAGGGCCGAGGATGTTGAAGAAGGACCTTACGCCAAGTTCTTTGCGCACCGGCATGACGTGGCCGAGCGCGGGATGGAAAAAAGGTGCGTAGATAAAAGCGATACCGGCCTTGCGCAGGCAGTACTCGACGCCCGATTTGCGAAGCGCAGTGCGCACACCGAGCGCTTCGAGCACGTCCGACGATCCACATTCAGATGAAACCGAGCGGTTGCCGTGTTTCGCGACGGTGACACCGGCGCCGGCACACACAAAGGCGGCGGTTGTTGATACGTTGAAGACGCCGCTGCCGTCGCCCCCCGTGCCGCAGAGGTCGATTGCAGCGGGGTCGTCGGTCTCAACCGGTATCGCGAACTGGCGCATGACGCGGGTGAAGCCGGTGAGCTCGTCCAGCGTTTCGCCACGGGCGCGCAGCCCGAGAAGGAACCCGGCCACCTGGCCGGGCGATGCTTCGCCCGTCATCATCAGGTGCATCCCGTGCTCGGCTTCCGGCTCGGTCAGCGTTTCCTGTGCGGCTATTTTCTTTAAGAGCTCCCTCACCGTGTTTGTGATTCAGCAATGGCTGGAGAGAGCGTCGTCAGCCAGTTCTTGACTATTCGTGGGCCGGCCACGGTCAGAATGCTCTCCGGG
>JAUIJQ010000515.1 GCA_030431165.1 Rhodothermia bacterium
TGTCCGGCTGTGCCTTGTAGAATGGCCGGAGCGCTCAGTGTCAGGGTGATGTTGGGTGCGGTGTTGTCGACAAAGACACGGCGCCTTTCATCAATCGATTGTCCGGAGCGTAACGTTACTCGCAACCGAAGCGTATACGGGCCATCCGACAATCCGCTGAGATCCCACACGGCCAATGTATCATTCAGGACCTGAACCGCGTGCGTATCGGAGACAGGCACGAAATCACCGTCAGTCAGGCTTTCGTGCCCATTCGCAACGGCGACTGTGTAGGCCAGAAACGAAGGATGCGCCGCCGACCCTACGATCGCAACACGCAGCCCACCGACTGCGTCGTCCTGGCGCGGTGAAGTAACCTCGACACGCGACGGGCGCGCGCTGCGTACGGCCGCCCCGATATTCAGTAGACCGGCACCGGTTCGGTGATCCCAGCCATCAGCGTCTATGTCGATCGCAGACGTTAGAATGGCATTGCGCGCGGCGCCGGCACTTATGTCGGGATCAACGGAGCGCACAAGCGCTACTGCTCCAGAAACGATCGGCGCTGAGAGAGACGAGCCGCTGAGCCGGCCGTACAAGGCGTCAGCGGACCCAAACGCGGCACCTGGCTGCAGCGTTGTATATACTCCCGATCCAGGCGCGCCGATATCGACGCCGGTCCCGTATGTTGCGCGCGCTGCGGGCCCCACGCCGTCAGCGGTGAGCCACACGGTGGACAGAACTTCGGGATAATCCGACGGATAGTGCGGGTCATCGCCGCCGACGTTTCCCGCCGACGCGACGACAACAGTACCGCGATTCGTCGCGTAGCGTATTGCCTCATGCAGCAACGGTGAGTAGTAGGAATCGCCGAATGAGAGGTTGAGCACGTCGATCCCATTGTCCGCGGCGTACAATATCGCGGCCGCGATATCGTCATCGTCGCCCCTGCCGTCCGCACCGAACGCCCGCAGCGGAACCAGCGCCACGTTGGGCGCGACGCCGGCCGCACCAACTCCGTTACCTTCGCGCGCTCCGATGACGCCGGCAATGGCGGTACCGTGGCCGGATCCGTCGTCGGATGCATCAAAATCCCGCTCGCGGTAGTCTCCAACATTTACGGTGTTCGGTCGATCCACGAAGTCGAATCCGCGGATGTCATCAATCACGCCGTTCCCGTCGTCGTCGATCCCGTTCCTGTCGGCAATGCTGTATAGCCCGTCACCATCAATGTCTTCACCGCGGTTGATCCAGAACGAGCCCGCCAAATCCGGATGATCAAAGAACACACCGGTATCGACGAATCCGACTCGAATGGACGGGCTGCCTTTGGTGATGTGCCACGCCTCTTCAACAGCTACAACCGCATGATGGAAGAGCGAGTCTGATTCCGGATCTGCCCCGCCGGTTGCTCTCCGCGGATCGAAGCGAAAAAGTGAGTGCGCGGGCGAAAGTGAGATATCGTACCGGTGGTTACGCTGGACATACCTGACGCCTTCGTTGCGTGACCAGGCGGCTATCAGGCTATCAATCGACACACTCGGATCGATTTCAATCACGTATGCTTCAATCGGATCAGTCGCGACGATGTCACCCGCCGGCGCATTCTCCCGCGATGTGTCGTCCTGCGTTTGCGACGTCGGGCTTGGGGCTCTTGCCTGCTTGTCCACCGGATGCCACAGTCGCGTTGCGCCGACGACACGAGTCTGCCACTGGTCGAGCGCGACTCCTTCAGCGTCGTCTGAATTGACCGCGGCACGCAGCGTGGCTGCCGCGACACTGCCCGCCTCTACACGCACGATTAGTTCGGGCCGATCGCTTGAGCGTGACGGCGCCCCCGACTGTGCGATAGCGCTGTTGGCGGACAGCAGCGACAACAGACAGGCGAGGACCAGGACTGAGACTCGGTTGCTCATCTTCGTTCCGCGACGAGGTCGAGCAATTGCGCGAGGTCACTCGTGAGGCGCCTGCGACTGTACCGGGCAACCTCATCGGAGGCAGCGGTCGGAAGTGAGCCGGCCTCTTTACGGGCCATGAGGTCCTCGATGGCGGCGCGGCATGAACCGACGTCATCCGGATCACAGACAAAGCCGGCCGAATACGACTTGATCGCGTCTCTGGCGGCTCCCGGCGGCACCAGGCCCAGTACCGGTTTTCGCGTGCCAAAGTACTCGTACAGCTTGCTGGTCGAGATCTGTTCCCCGCCCGCCTGTCGTCCGACGGTCATCCAGAGTGCGTCAGCCGTCCGTAGTTCGCGTACGACTTGATCGTGCTGGACGTAGGGTACAACTTCGACGATGTCACCAATCCCGAGGTGGGCCACAAGATCAGGTACGCGCTTCTGAAACGTGCCGATAAGGCGAACCGAGAGGACGTCTGCAAGATCCGCTCGACGGCGGCGCAGACGCTCGATCGCCCGGAACATGGTATCCGGCTGTTGCGCGTCATAGAACGTTCCGGCGTAGACAAGAGACAAGGTCGTTGAACCACCCGTGCGAACAGGGACAGCCCCGTCGAAATCTGCCGGATCGAAGCCGTGCGGGATCACGTGGATGTCGGCCGCACGACTCGGATGGCGACTTGCGAGATTCGCCGCGATGTAGGGATTAATCGTGACAACAGCCGCAGACTGCTCGATGACGCTGGACTCCATTGTCCGATGAATCCGACGGTGCAACGCCGTCGGGTACACGTGTCGCGGATTCCCGACCCAGTCGTCCCGGAAATCACATACCAGGGGCCTTCCTGTCGCTGCCGCTATGTCCCGACCAAGTCTTGCCGCCGAGTAAGGCGGGACTGTAGCAAGTATGGCATCAACAGGCTTACGACTACATATTTCAAGCGCTGCGCGGCGGGCGTGCGGGATCCAGCCGACCTTGTTGTCGGGCACAAACAGAAAGCTGGAGAGCCACGAAAAGGCGCGACGTCTTCGTTCGCTTGGCGGCGCAACGACACCCTTTGCAGCGCGCGTCGGATCCTTCGACGCAGTTGCCGTAATCTCGATGTCCGGCC
>JAUIJQ010000516.1 GCA_030431165.1 Rhodothermia bacterium
CTTGAAGGTCGGGATCTTTTTTCATCAATTCAAAATCGTTGAAACCGAATTTGACCGCCGCTTGCAGTTCTGTGATAGCCTTCGATTCGTATTCTTCCTTCTTCTTCTTGTACTCTTGAAAATGTGACTCCAACACCTTCTCCTTGTCTTTCAGCTGCTTCTCGATGGCTCTCTGGTCGCGCTTCTATCGCTCAATTACTTCGATCCTTCTCTTCTCTGCTGCGTCGGCTTTCTCGTGCCGGCAGGGGTTGCCCAGGATCGGCCGACTGCTGTAACTGACGAAGCGATACGTCAACTCGTCGAAAAGATTCGCGACGATGCGCGCGGCCCGTACGCAGCGATTCGCTGGTTCTGCCCCGACGGTACAACCGTCCCGGCCCGCGAGCGCTGTCCGATGCCCGGTGGTATTCAGCACGCGCAGTTGCGCGACGATGTTGCGCGCCTTGGCAGGTCAAACGGCATATTCCTCGGGCAGATTCTTGCCGGATCCGACCGTGCAACGATGCTGGATCGGACAAACGGATTCTCTCGCCTCAAGCAGTACCAACTCGGCCAGTACCTGTACGCTGCCGACGACGGCTGGATACTGCACCGGGCGCGGTTCTACCGCGGAGCATTCCAGGCTGAGGACGAAGAAGCGTGGGGGCGCGACTTCCTCGGATGGATGCTCACGCTCGACTCGTTGGCTGCGACGCATTTCTACTCGGACAGGGAGGCAGTGCGTTCCATTCCGCACGGTCAGGAATCTGACCTGGTCCTGACGATTCGTAACGAGTCGCGGATTATTGCGGATGAGTATCCCGCGTTTATGGATATCCGCGTGAAGATCCATGGTCAGCCTGATGCATCCGACATTGTAACGACACGGCGCTTTCTGGATGTCCACCGGAGTCGCACAACGGCGGGTGTCGTTACAAGGCTGGAGGTCCTGCTTGATGCGCTGAGTCGGTACTACGCCACCGATACCGTCGCCCAGTTGGAAACGCTGCGGCAACGACTGCCACGCGGGTCTGCCGTTGACGCTCGACTGCGCGAAGTGCTTCGTGACTACCGGGCGTGGGACCCCGCTGAGCGCGTAACTGAACTTGCGGATCTCATCTTGTTTGTGCGCGAGGCGATTGCGTCGTCAGATCGGGGTGCGCGGGCGCTGGTCCTCGCCGACCTCTCGCTTGCACTGGAGCGCGCGCTTCTGGTTGATCAGAACAACTGGACGGTAGAGTCGCTCTACGACGCGCTTGAAAAAGCCGATGCGCTGTTGGTTGCCGCAGCCGGATCCGGTCACCTCGAGGTGCACGAACTGGAGGTGGCCCGCGCGGCCATTGCTGATGCTCTTGACGCCGCCGACGGGTCGGGTGTAGATGATGTCTCCACCGACACATTTTCGGATGCCGCCCGTGCCGTTTCCCGCGGCGTTGACTGGGGCATCGGCACAATCATCGCTGCCTTCGAGGCGGATGTCAATCGGTATGCCGCCTTTGAACCGTTAGCGGCGTCGTTTATCGATGACCGCGTTCGGTCGTCTGCTCTGCTGCCGCTGGGAGACATAGCAAGCAGGCTCGGGCAACGTGTTGCCGAAGTGACGGGCGTTGCGGTGGAGGTTCAACTTGCGTCAGGCGGAGAGGTGGGCCGTTTCCGCGGACTCAATCCGGGTGTTGCCCGCGGTAGGCTGGTTGTGGTGCAGGGGGACGCCGAGATGATCGAATTTGACCAGGACGCCGTTTACGCGCTTGGTCGGGCCCCCGCAGATTTGAAACCTGTTGCCGGCATCATGACTGTCAGTGAGGGTAGCGCCGTCTCACATGTTCAGTTGCTCGCCCGCAACCTCGGCATTCCCAATGCCGCGCTGTCGCCAGACGCGCTCTCGCGTCTAGGCGCCTCAAACGGGGAAGATGTTTTCTTTGCGGTCTCGCCGCGCGGTGGCGTACGACTTAAGTCCGCTACCGCGATGTCAGCGTCAGAGCGGGAGCTTGTGGAGCAGCGCGTGCGATCAGATGAAAAGATTCGCGTCGCGACAAACCGGATGAACCTTGCGGCGACAGAGCTGCGTGTATTGAGTGAACTGCGCGCGTCCGATTCGGGTGAGATCTGCGGTCCCAAGGCTGCGAATCTCGGGCAGCTCAGCGCACTGTTTCCAGACAACGTCGCGCCCGGATTCATCGTCCCGTTTGGTGTCTTTCGCGAGCACATGGACCAGGCGATGCCAGGCACTGCTGGCTCATACTGGCAGTACCTCGAGCAGACCTTTGCCGAATCGGAAGTGATGGCAGGTCGGGGCGCAACCGAAAACGAGCGCGATGACTATGTGCTCACACGACTCGCCACGTTGCGAACGGCGATCGAGGCGATGCCGCTATCCGACGCCCTGGTAGCTGCCGTGCGCACACGCTTCAGCGAGGTGTTCGGCCAGCCACTTGGCCGTGTCGCCGTGTTTATCCGAAGCGACACAAACATGGAGGACCTGAAAGACTTCACGGGCGCCGGACTCAACCTTACCGTACCGAACGTCTATCATGAACGCGACGTGCTGCAGGCAATCAGGCGTGTCTGGGCGTCGCCGTATCGCGAGCGCGGATACCGGTGGCGGCAGAAGTATCTCCTGAACCCACAGGACGTGTACCCCTCGCTGTTGATTCTGCGCAGTGTAAACGTCGACACGTCGGGCGTCATGATAACCACGGGTATCGAGTCGGGTGAGGCCGCGGATGTTACCGTTGCGTTCAACCGCGGCGTCGGGGGCGCGGTCGACGGACAAGCAGCCGAGTCGTACTTGTTGGAAGCGGATGGGCGCGACGTCTTGTTGAGTCCGGCTCGCGAAACCCAGTACACGGCGCTCCCGCGTACGGGCGGGATTGAACGACGAAGCACCGGTTTTAATCGTTCGATCCTTTCAACGGGCGAGCGGGGTCGGTTACGTGAGCTGGCCCTGCAAATGCGCTCATTGCTTCCGGGAATACCCGGTGTCGAGTCCGACGGGCCTTTTGACGTTGAA
>JAUIJQ010000517.1 GCA_030431165.1 Rhodothermia bacterium
CTCGGGGCGGTAGAGGAAGTCGCTGACACCACGGCCGGGTACGCTTCCCGTCGCTGCCACGGCCGACACGCCGGCGTGCTGTGAGAAAGCCGTCTTCAGGCGCTCGAACCACGCTTCCGAGTCGCCGGTCGGCGCATCCCCGGTTGGCAGCGCAACAAGCTGTTCCAACTCCAACCCGAGTTGTGCGTCGCGTACGTAATCCAACTGTCGTTGTACAATCAGCGTCGCGACGATCAGGAAAGTTGAAACCGCAAACTGTGACACGACCAGGACCTTGCGTAGCCGGCCGCCTCTGGCGGGTGAGGTTTGCGTGCCTTTCAAGGTGTCGCGTGGGCTGAAAGCGGAAAGGAATACGGCCGGGTACGATCCGGCAACAATGCCCACGATGATTGCCAGCAGGGTGACGAGGGAAACGATGGCGGGCACGTCGCGGGCGCTCAGTGATAACGCGGCTCCGGTGAGGGCGCCAAACGACGGGAGCGCCAGTGCCGCAATGACGATTGCAAGTAGGAGGGATACCGTCGTCAAAAGGAGAGACTCACCCATGAACTGCGCGAACAACTGCCTACGGCGTGCGCCGAGCACTTTGCGTACGCCAACCTCGCGTGCGCGCCTTGCGGATCGCGCCGTGGCCAGATTGATGAAGTTGATGCAGGCAACGAGTAGTACAAGCATCGCAATGGCTGAGAAGGCGACGACGTACGCAATACTTCCCTGCGGTGCGATGTCCAGTTCCAGGTGCGCGGACCGAAGGCGCACGTCGCGAATCGGCTGGATGCGCATGTCTGCCCGCGCCTCGCCGGTGTTGCGCTCGAAAAACGAGGGCAACGCGCGCTCGATGGCGAGCACATCCGCACCTTCTTCCATCAGGAGATAGGTAAACAGCCAGTTGGTATCCCAGTTTGCAAGGCGCGTCGACGACTGCTCAACGACAGCAAACGACGCAAGCATGTCGAACCGGAAATGCGCGTTCAACGGCATGTCGCGCATCACGCCTGTTACCCGCAGCCCAACGGGCTCGTCGTCTTCAAGCGTGAGCGTTTGACCCATGGGGTCGCTGTCTCCGAAGTACTTCCGGGCTGCTGACTCAGATAGAATGAGTGCGTCGGGAGCGCTGAGTGCGGATTCTCTACTACCCCTCAGCAGCTCAAAGGAGAACGTGTCGAAGAAATTCGAGTCAACGGCGGCAACGGCTTCAACAAACCGCTGGTCGGCAACTCCGCGAACGACGACGTCTTCGTACACATTCAGCCGTGTGGCCTGGCGTACACCGGGCATCTGCGCCGCAAGCGCGGGACCCATCGGTGCCGCGGTGTAGGCACTGCGCTGCCTGACAAGCCGGGTAATGCGATCAGCGTTCTCATGGAACGTGTCGTAACTCAGTTCGTGACGCGCGTACATCACGATGAGTAAGCAGCATGCCAGTCCGACGGCCAGGCCAAAGACATTGATCGCTGTGTAAGCCCTGTGCCGATTCAGATTCCGGTACGCGATCGTGATATAGTTCTTTAACACGGCGTGGCCTCTCAAACGTGTGTGCTATAAACGCAGCACTACTGGGCCGGATGTCCGAAAGTTGCGTATCGTCAGCACGGTTGCCTCACTTTATGGCACACTTTGTGGCACACTGCGTGGCACACCGTGGACGTCAAATTCGCTTCTACGAGCAGTGCACTAATCCCGATCTACATGAATCGCCCATCTGTAGCGCTGCTCTTTGCAGCACTTGTGGCGGTCGTCGCGACACCGACGGCCACTGCTCAGGTATCGTCTGTTGAAGGAACGGTAACGACATCGGCAAGCGTGCCCGTGCACCGCGCCCGGGTCATGGTCCTGACATCTGACGGATCAGACACGCTGGCCGTTGTCTTTACGGATGCTCAGGGACGCTACAGCGATCAGATAGCGACCAACGTTTCTGTCGAGCCACAGCCGGATCTTGATTCGCGCGACGGATTTGTGATCACGGCCTTGTATCCGAACCCCGTGCCGGGTGGCGGAGCCCGTGTGACCGTGAACTACGCCGTGGGTAACGCCGATCAGGCGGGTTCAACGCCGCGCGTTCAGGTGTTTGATGTGCTCGGCCGCCGGCTTGGTGCTTCGCCGCGTGTTGCGGCCGGGCTGTACTTCGTTCGATTGCAAAGTGCAGACGACGAGTTGTCGGCCGCCCGCGCGCTTGTCGTTTCAGAGCCGGGCGAGCTTGCCTTCGCGCTTACGCGTGAAGGTGCGCTGCAGCCTGCGCATCCGGAGTCCGACTCGTCACCCGCTCTTGGGAAAACGGGCGTCAAACTCGCTGCGACGATCAGGGTTGAGAAAGACGGCTACGTCACGGAGGAGGCTGCCATCGACCTGAATGCAGGGCAGCCGGTTGAGCGCGACTTTCAGCTCGACGACGCAGCACTGCCAACGGCTGCGTTTTCGGTTTCGGGCGATCTGGAAGCGGGTAAGCCGACGGTCTTTGATGCATCCGCCTCAGCCGGTGCAAACAGCGAGGCATTGACGTACGCGTGGACCTTCGGCGACGACCTCCGTGGCGGCGGACAGAAGATTGCCCATATCTACAAGACAGGTGCGACGTTCGATGTAACACTGACCGTAACGGGCGAGTACGGTGCACGCGCGTCGGTCACGCAACAAGTAGGCATTGCCAATCCGCCGCCTCCCGTAGCGTCCAACGGGACGCTGACCGGAATTGTGAGCGACATATCCGGCTTTGCACTTGGTGAAGTTGATGCACTTGTCGTAGAGACGGGGCACACAGGGACCACCAATCCCTTTGGGATGCTTTCGATATCGGGCGTGGATGTTGGCGTGCCGCTGACGGTACAACTCACGCGAGCCGGATACGCCAATCAGGTTGTGCAGGTCGGGGTAGCGTCAGACACAACAACGACGTTGTTTTTCGACACAGCCATGCGACCACGCGACGCGGCAATTGAAGTCGACGAAGCCGAAAACGGTTTCTCGATGCGCGCGCGAGACGGG
>JAUIJQ010000518.1 GCA_030431165.1 Rhodothermia bacterium
CGTGAATCGACGTCGGTTTCTTCAGCGAAGCGGCAGTGTTGGAATTGCAGCCGCCGCGACGAGCATAGCGGGCACATCCGTACTCGGCTTTATCTCGGCCTGTGGGTCTGGCCCTCAGGACCAGGCGGCGGCGCTGGTTGATTCCGCAGCGCGGTCCCGTCTTGATGTCGCTGCACTGGAAGCCGCCTGCCGACGGATGCTCTTCGACGAGTACCTGCCGTTCTGGGAAAAGGGCGGATACGACGAGCAGAACGGCGGCTTTATGTGTTACCTGAACGACGACGGATCGGTGCAGGACGACCGCAAAGATATCTGGTACCAGGGGCGCGGCATCTGGGTCTATTCGTACCTGTATAACCAGCTCGACCGCAACCAGAAGTGGCTCGACATGGCAACGCGCTCGCGCGACTTCATGGTCAGCCACATGTACCGGGCGGGTCAATCCGGCGAAGGCGGACCATACTGGCTGGACACCGTCAGTCGCGCTGGTGATCCTGTCGCCGGCCTCGACGCAAGTCGGGACGGCAACATTTACGGGGCGTTGTTCGCCGCGGTTGGTCTGATCCAACTTGCTGCCGCAACGGGGAGCGACGAAGACCTGGCGATGGCCAGGGCCACCATCGAGGCGGCCGTTGCGCGGTACGAAGATCCGGCGTACGCCGGTGTGCTTGTACCCGAGACCGACGCTCGTGGTCTTCGCGCGCAGGGGCATTCGTTTATGCTTGTGTGGATCCTGCCGCAGCTACTTGTACTCGATCCTGATCCCGCGCTTGAGACGCTGCTGCGCGAGCACCTGGATCACCTCGAGCAACGCTACTGGCACCCCGAGTTCGGGATCAGCAACGAGACGCTGTTCCACGATTACAGCCGTATTCCGGCGCTGGCGGATTTCATGGTACCGGGCCACAGCATCGAAACCCAGTGGATGGCGGCTGAGGCCGCCGCTTTCCTCGGTGAACCTGAGCGGGCTGACGCCTTTCGCAACCGCATGCGGCGTCTCATCGAGATGAGCTGGGACTACGTCTACGGCGGTATTGGTGACACAGGATACCGCGTTTCAGGGGATCAGCCGGGGCCGGTTCTCGACCTGAAGACCATGTGGGCGCAGACGGAGGTGCTTGTGGGTTCACTACGCGCGTACGCAGAGACGGGTGCCTGGTGGGCGGCCGATTGGTATAACCGTTCGTTCGATTACGTGACGGAGACGATGCCGACAGGCACGGGCGTCTGGCGACAGGCGGTTGATCGGTTCGGTGTGCACAAAGACCGCCCGGGAATCCCGGTGTCGCGGAAAGGCAACTTCCACCAGCCGCGCTGCCTGATGATGAACCTGTTGGACCTGGAGCGAATCAGGATGCAGGGTTGATTCGCTGGCCGGCTGGCGCGTCGTCAACGCGGCCAGGCAGCCTCCGGATCATAATCGAGCACCTTGATCGTCGGCAGTGCCTCGCGGTCGATCCTGACGCCGTTGTGGATCACCATGTCTATCTGGCGGACATTGCCGATGTCGGCAAGGGGGTCGGCGTCGAGCACAACCAGGTCGGCAATCTTACCGGGCTCCAGCGTCCCCAGTTTGTCGCCCAGTCCGTACGCCCGCGCACCGTTCCTTGTCGCAGCAACAAGTATGTCCATTGGCGATTCGCCGGCGTCCTGCAGGCCGACCATCCTGTCAAAGTGTGCGCGGCCCATCCGACCCCAGACAACATCACCAAGGTCCTCCGTGTCGGGCCCCTGGTCGGTTGCGATCGTGTACGTCACATCGGCTTTGAGCCATTCACGTAGCGTGACGGCGAGGTCATCGTAGGTGACACCCTCGAACCACGCCTTTCGGTGCGTCATCAGTTCGTTGAGCCAGGGATCGTCTCGGTTGTCGGCTGGGTCCCAGTCGGAGTAGCCCTCCAGCTTTGCACGTTCGGGTACCGCCATGAGGCCCGATGGTATTTTGCGCGCGACAATGTCATCGATGAGGGCACGGATTTCGCTCTTCTGTGCGTCAGATGCTGAGCCCCACGACGGATTCATCACGTTTGGATGGAGGAGAATATCCGGATCCACATCGAGTGCCATCCGGAGGCTCTCAATTGAGAATGTGTGAGTGGCGAATGGGACGCCGGCCTCGGTTGCCGCGTCACGCATCGCCTTCAACTGTCGCGCCGAAAACATCAACGGCTCAACGGGTTCGAGTCCGTGTCCACTCACGGCAACCTTCAGAACATCAACGCCGCCCGCCAGGTATTCTTTGATTGTCGTACGGAGTTCTTCGGGTGTGAGCGCCATCAACTCCGGACCAACTCCCGCCTCCCACAGCGCGTCGATCCGTTGCCGGATCTCCGGATGTACCCAACCACCGTACCGAAGAGAGACGCCGCGTGCGTCCCATGAGCCCATGAAGTATGGCGAGAACGGTCCGCCAAGTCCGACGATGTTGCCCGCGACGAGGACACGGCTGCCGGCGACAGCACCCGAGTTGATTTGGTCACGCGCCGAACGCAGCGGCTCAAGCGGCCCCCACGTGTCGATCACTGTGGTCAGGCCATACTTCAGCGCCACCTGTGCAGATTGAATCGCGATGTCCTCGAAGTCATCTTCGTACTTGACGAAGAACTCGGGCACCGTCATCAGAATGAGGTGCACGTTAGTGTCAATGAGGCCCGGGATTATCCACTGGCCGTCGCAGTCGACGACCTCGTCGCCGGCCTCAATCGGTGCTCCCGATTGAGGCCCGACGTAGACGATCTTGTCGGCGTGAACAACAACCGTGGCGTTTGGCAGAGGGTTGTCGCCGGTCCCGGTAATTACGGTGGCGCCCACGTACGCGGTGCGCTGTGCAAGCACTGCGGCCGGGAGCATGAGGACTGCCACAAGCCACGCCATACAGTTGGCGGCGAATGATCTACGAATGAACATAGTGCCCTCGCCGGATTCTACGACGGCTTGAAAACCATCAACCAGGTCGCCGCCAGCAGCAGG